>NZ_DAMAGB010000043.1:0-62756 GCF_031995485.1 Janthinobacterium sp. | reverse complement strand
TCCAGACCAATATCCTGGCGCTGAACGCGGCGGTCGAAGCGGCGCGCGCCGGCGAGCAGGGCCGCGGCTTTGCGGTGGTGGCGTCGGAAGTGCGCAACCTGGCGCAGCGCTCCAGCCAGGCCGCGCGCGAGGTCAAGGCGCTGATCGACGATTCGGTCAGCCAGGTGGCGGCCGGCAGCAAACTGGTCAACGAGGCCGGCGCGACGATGGACCAGATCGTCGACAGCGTGCGCGGCGTGACCGACATCATGGGCGACATCAACGGCGCCAGCCAGGCCCAGGAAGCGGGCATCGAACAGATCAACCTGGCGATTGCCGAGATGGACAAGGTGACGCGCCAGAACGCCGCGCTGGTCGAACAGGCGGCCTCCGGCGCCGAATCCTTGCAGGATGAAGCGAGCCGGCTGGCGCAGGTGGTGAGCCGGTTCAGGCTGGAGCGCGGCGCGGTGATGCTGCGATCGTGATATTACGAGACAGCGTCCCTGGCCACGACATCGTTACACCTGACTGGCCAGCGCTTCCTTGCGCACAAAATGCATGGCCTGCGGCTGATCCACCAGCACGCACTGCTTGCCGGTGCGCTGGCAATGGTCGTGCACGCGCCAGTAGGCGTCATGGCTGACGCAGCCGGTCTGGCAGATCACCAGGTCGGCCGCCACCAGGCTCGCTTCGAGCGCGGCCACGTCGTCGACGCCATCGTTGCCGCCCGCATGATGGAGGAAGCGCCCTCCCGCCTCTTCGATGGCCTGCTGCGCCACGTTGGCGCCGGCCTGGCCTGCCGGCTGCGCCACCGCCCGCCCGACATACAGCACGGCTTTTTTGCGCACGCCGGCCAGCAGGTCGGATTGCAGCGCGGCAGACGGCACCCACTGCAGCCGCAGCAGCTCGCGCATCAGGTCCTGCACGCGCTCGCTGAGCCACTCGACCCTGCGCGCCAGTTTGACGCGCGTCGGCAGGCCCGGCGCGGCCGCAGCCAGTTCCGCCAGTTCTTCGCGCACCAGCGCCAGCTTCGTGTCGCGGATCACGATCTGCGCCTGCGTGCGCATCAGCTGCGCTTCGAGCTCGGCGATGCGCGCTGCCTGATCGGCCAGCTGCACGCTGCAACGCGCCTGTGCGCGCGCATAAGCGCTCAGCAGCACGCGATGCTCTTGCGCGATCATGTCCCCGGTACTCACCAATTTCTCCATCATGCCTCCTTTGCCACTAGCCCCCGGCCACAGTCCCTCACATTATAAATGAGAATCATTACTATTTATAAATGAACCGTGCTGGCGGTAGGGGCATGGTCCGGCAGGCGGCAATAGCCAATATCAGCGCATGCACGCTCATTGCTCCTCCAGCCACCCGCCCGCAAACCCCGCTTTCACCAGCCCGTCGCGCAAACAGGTATTGCCGCGCATTAGCCGCCAGGGAAAATCATGCAGATGGTTTTCCAGCATCAGCACCACCGGCCCGTCGTTGATGCCGAAACGGTAAGGCGAGACCCAGCGCTTGCCCTGCCCTGTGTCGAATATCGTCGAATACGCATGAAAAATGTCGGGCTGGCGTTCCAGCGCGGGCAGCACGATTTCGGGCGCGAACGGCAGCGCGGCGGCCACCGCCCACGGCGCCAGCGTGCCGTCGTCGATGCCGTACGGCGCGCCACGCCCCGCATAGTCCCTGAAGCTGCGCCGCACGCCATGGAACTGGCGCGTGGCGGGGCCCGGTCCGTCGCTGGCGCTGATACCCCAGCGATGTTCGCCATAGCCAGGGAAGCCGAGCGGATTGGCGATCGCGTAGCGCTGCTGCACCAGCGCCGCGCGGCGGCTGTTTTCAAAGTAATCGATGCCGCGTGCACGCATGAAATCATCCCGGATGCCGCGCAGGTCGAGCCAGGCATGCGACATCTGGTGGATGAACAGCGATCCCGCATACAGGTAATCGATGCCGTATTCGCTCTTCCATTCGAAGCTGTCGGTCCAGCGGTCGTAGCTGGCCCGTTCGATGGGAAACGTGGGCGAACCGAGCGCCAGCACATACAGGATCAGCGCCTCGTCATAGCCGCGCCAGCACTTGCGCAAAAAACCCGTCTCCGGCTTCCAGCCATGGCGCAGCAGCTGGCAGCGCGCCCGCATCCATTGCCAGTCGACCCGCCGGTACAGCAAGTCGGCCAGCGCGCGGATTTCCTGCTCGTCCCGGAGATCGCCGTCAAAATAGCCGGCAGCGGCCAGCACGCCGGCGATCAGCAGCGCCGTATCGATGCTCGACAGCTCGCAAGCCCATGCACGCCGGCCGTTGTCCATGTCGAGGAAGTGATAATAAAACCCCTTGTAGCCGCTGGCGGCCGGCGAGTCGCTCTGCTCGCTGGCGGCCAGGAAGCGCAGCGTGGCCAGCGTGCGGGCGATCGCGTCGCTGCGCGTCATGTACCCGCGTTCGACGCCGACGCCATAGCTGGTGAGCGCCAGGCCGACGGCGGCGATGCTGGCCGGCCAGCCCTGCTTGTCCTTGTCGCGGATCAGCCCATTGGCGGGATTGACTTGGGCAAGGAAGTAGTCGAAGGCGTCGCGTTCGATGGCGGCGAGCAGCGCCGGACGGACTGGTACTCCGGGCAAAGCAGGAAACAGGGCAGGTTTCATGAAGGCTGGCGCGCACGGCGCGTTCGTCGGTATGCCACAGTATGGCAGGGCTCGCCAAACGCTGCTGGCAAGCCCTGCCGCCGCGTGCGGCGCCAGCGTCCGCCACGCGTTTCAATCGAATCGTGCTTGTCAACGAATTATTTCTAGGGTGTAATCTTATAAGTAAATTATCGTATCAGCTGCAAATCCGTACCATCAGACACACGGAGCGCCAGGCAATGTCCGATACCACCCGAGCAAGCGCATCACCCTCTTCCGGCCCCGCAGCAATGGCGGGCGGTTTTTCGCAGGCCACCCGGCTGCTGAAGCTGAGCACGCCGCTGGGAGCGGACAAGCTGCTGGCCGAATGCGTGCGCGGCGAAGAAGGCCTGGGCCTCGGTTGCCGCTTCGATATTGCCGCCCTCTCGCTCGACGCGGCCATCCCCCTCAAGTCGCTGATCGGCCAGCCGGTGCTGCTCGAGCTGCTGACCGCCACCGGTGCATGGCGCCCGTTTCACGGCCATGTCACGGCGGCCGGGCTGGCGGGTGCCAACGGCGGCTTTGCCCGCTACAACCTGACCATGCAGCCATGGACAGCATTTCTCGCGCATGGGCGCGACAGCCGCATCTTCCAGGACCTGGCGGTGCCCGACATCCTTGAGGTGCTGTTTGCGCGCTACCAGGGGCAAGGCAGGCTGGCGCCGGCCTGGCGCTTCGACCTGCTCGACCGCGCGCGCTACCCGAAACGCAGCCTGTGCACGCAATACCAGGAAAGCGACTGGGCGTTTGCCGAACGGCTGATGAGCGAGGAAGGGCTGTTTTATTATGTCGAGCACGCCGGTGACGCGGGCAGCGCCAGCCTGGGCAGCCATACGGTCGTCATCGCCGACCATAACGGCAGTTTCAAGCCGAATCAGCAATCGGACATCGCCTACACCCAGCCGGGCGCGGTCATGCCACAGGACAGCATCGACCGCTGGCGTTCGCAGCTGCGCCAGCAAACCAATGGCATCGAACTGGGCAGCTGGGACTACCGCACGCGCGGCCTGCGCACGGCCAGCGCCGGCGGCGCGGGCGCCGACCCGATCGCGCTGGTCAGCCGCGACACCCCCGGCGCCTACGCGTACGCCAGCCGCGAAGAAGGCCAGCGCATCGCCGAGCAGCAGCTGCAGGCGATCACGGCCAGCAAGGAGGTGTTTGTCGGCGCCGGCACGGTGCGCACCCTGGCGCCCGGCACCACCTTCACGCTCAGCGGCCAGGCCCAGACGGATGCGGCCGGCAGCGGTGACGCATGCAGTTTCCTGGTGCTGCGCACGGTGCACCTGATGCACAACAACCTGGATGCGGAACTGGGTGGCGGCCTGCTGCAGCGGTTTGGCCAGGGCCTGCTGGACGCGCTGATCGCGGACGAAACCGCGGGCAGCCTGCATGCGGCCGGCCAGTCGATCGGCCAGCGCCCCCCCTACCGCAACCGCATCGATGCCATCCGCAGCAAGATACCGTACCGCAGCGGCCGCACCGACGACCATGGCCAGCTGCTGCATCCGCGCCCGACCGTGTTCGGCCAGCAAACGGCGATCGTGGTCGGACCGGCGGGCGCCCAGCTGCATACCGACCGCGACCACCGCATCAAGGTGCAATTTCACTGGCAGCGCGGCGCGCAAAGCCACAGCAGGCTGGCGCATCCGGCCGCCGACGGCCACAGCGGCGCGCCCGGCGACGACAGCGCCGGCACCTGGGTCAGGGTAGCCACGCCGCTGGCGCCGGTGGCGGGCGCCAACTGGGGCAGCAACGCCCTGCCCCGCGTGGGCCAGGAAGTGCTGGTCGATTTCCTGGAAGGCAATATCGACCGCCCCGTCGTGATCGGCACGCTGTACAACGGCCGCGGCCAGGCCGATGCGCAGAACAACCAGGTCAGCCAGGGCACGGGCGCGGCGACCGGCAATGCGCCCGCCTGGTTCCCCGGCCAGTCCGGCGCCCATGCCCACCCGGCCGCGCTGTCCGGCATCAAGACCCAGGCCATGCAGGCCAGCCAGCATGGCGCCGGCGCCTACAGCCAGCTGGTATTTGACGACAGTCCCGGCCAGGCGCGCGTGGCGCTGCAGCGCCATGCCGGTCCGCACCAGGGCACGGACGAACTGAACCTGGGGCATGTGCGCCATCAGACTGACAACCAGCGGCTGGCGACAGCCGGCTTTGGCGCCGAGCTGAAAACCGAACACGGCGCCGCCTTGCGCGCGGGCCAGGGCATGCTGCTGTCGGCCCATGCACGCGACGCGGCCGGCAACCAGATGGACGCGAAAGAAGCGCTGGCGCAGATTCGCGAAAGCGTGCAGCTGCAGACCTCGCTGGCCGAGCAGGCGCAAAAGCATTTCGCGCTCGATATCGGGCAGCAGCAAACGGCGGCAACGGCCATGCCGGAGCAGCAGGAAACGCCGCAGCAACCGGCAACGCCGGCGCCGCCGGACGCCTCCTCGCCGGCAGCCGCCTTGCCGGCCATCGCGCTGATGGAGCACAGCGCCGCCATGCTGGCCGCCACCGCCGGCAGCCAGGCAGCGCAGACGCAAGGCCAGACGGCGGCCGGCGGCCAGGGCCAGGCCAGCGCGTATGGCGAACCGCACCTGCAACTGTCGAGCCCATCTGGCATCGCCGCCACCACGCCGGCCAGCGCAGTGCTGGCGGCAGGCGGCAGCGCCAGCCTGACAGCCGGCGCCGACATCAATTTTGGCGCCCAGGGCAACAGCATGCATGCGCTGGGCAAGGGCATCAGTCTGTTCACCCAGGGCAAGGCCGGCGATGCGGCCAGGCCGAACCAGGAAACCGGCATCCGCCTGCATGCGGCCAGCGGCAAGGTCAGCATGCAAAGCCAGGCCGACGAAACGCGCCTGACGGCAGACAAGGCCATCACTGTCACCAGCACCGCCAGTGGCGTCACGGTGGCAGCGCGCCAGCATGTGCTGATGACGGCGCAAGGCGCCTACCTGCGCCTGGAAGACGGCAACATCATGCTGCACTGTCCGGGCAAGGTGGCCTTCAACGCCAGCATGAAGGAATTGACGGGGCCGGCCAGCAGCCAGCCCACCTTGCCGGCGCTGCCCAAGGCGGCCGACATCGAGCGCGCGGTCGAACTCAATTTGCACTACGGCGACCTGGAGCCGGTCAGGCACTCGCCGTACAAGATCACGTTTGCCAATGGCACCTCGCTGAGCGGCATCCTCGACGGCAAGGGACACGCCCGCCTTGAAAACATTCCGCCTGGCGACTACCACGTCGAATATGGCGAGGACGAGCGCGACTGGGTGGCGCCGCCGCTGGAGCCGGAGCCACGGCTGCTGCAGGCGCGGCAACAGTTGCAGCAGGCCTCCGCATTGCTGGACGCGGCCAGGAAAAACAGTAAAACGGACCCCCTTCCATGAGCCAGAGCTTCGTTGACGAGATTGTGGAATTTTTCAAGGACCTGATCCTGGGCGACTTCGAGGAGGACCAGGGCAAGGCCGCCATGATCGTGGGCGGCGCCATCTCGCTGATTCCGGTGGTCGACCAGATCATGGACGTGCGCGACGTGTCGGGCATGATCTACCGGGTCGGCCGCAAAGGCGTGTCGCGCGCCACCCGCGACGACTGGGTCGACATGGCGCTGGCCGCGTTCGGCTGCATACCCGAGGTGGGCAGCCTGTTCAAGACCATCATCAAGCCCCTGCGCAAGTATCGCAAGGAGGCCGGTGCCATGGCGGCCGGCGGCAATGTGATGATCGAAGCCATGCTGGGCAAGAGCAAGGGCGCCGCCATCAAGTTCCTGAAGACGTTCCAGTGGGCGCAAAACACCCAGCTGGCGATCGGCACGGCGATGAGCGCGCTGGACAACTGCGTTGAACTGCTCAGCTATCTGTCGGTCAGCCACTGGTGGCTGCCGTCGGACCTGCAGCACCTGGCGCGCGACATGAAGCCGCGGGTCGAAGCCGTGCGCGGACCGCTCCGCTCCGGCATTGCCCAGGGCGCCAAGGCCTTGCAGGACCTGATCCAGGATCTGCTGGGCGAAGATGCCGTGTGGGCCGCGAAAAAAATTGCCATGGTCGCCAGCACCGGCGCCAATCCGGCCGCCCGCCACAATCACAAGCCGGGCGCCACCCATCCGCACAGCGCCGGCACGCAGGTCAAGCCGCCCAAACCACCGAAACCGCCCAAGCAGCCCAAGCCGCCCGCCGCCGGCAAGGCCAGGCAGGACGCCAAGGCAAAGACCACCCAGCCGCCATCGCACGGCAAGGGCAAGGAGCACAAGCCGGTAGCCGACTCGCACCGCCAGGCCAGCGATGGCGGCAGCGCACCGGTCAGGAGCACCTCGCGGCCGATCCGGCAGTTGCTGGCGGAAATCAAGTTCGGACCGCGCGGCCTGATCGGCGAACATATGGCCGACTACTACCATATGGAACATATCCTCAAGAAAACCAATGTATGGCCGCACGGCAACGTCAACGGCAAGTGGCGCGCCGCCTTCCCGCGCATTGTCGGGCCAGACAGCAAACACAAGCGGCCGACCGAACTGGTGCCGGAAGACCTGGCCAAGGTGACCCTGTCCGGCGTCGATACCATCTGGCAGACCGATACCACCACCTACCAGTTCATCGAGGCCAAGTTCAGCGAAAGCATCTACAGCCTGCATGCACGATTGAAACGCAATACGGGAAACGGCGCCATTCCGAAGGCGCCGGCCTCGCTGAACGACAGGCAGCTGATGTTATGGACACTGCTGGGGGAGCCGAAAAAAGGCACGCAGATGGGAGAAAACTGGTTACGTGCCAGCCTCGACAGCAAGGCCATGCTATCGGACAAGAATTTAAAAAACCGCTGGGTATACCTGATGCTTGGAACGCCTGCCGCTTCCAACCCGTTCGTGGAAGGCAAGCGCCAGAAAGGAAAACTCTCTCTGACTGCAGCGCCCGGCATTATCGACCATCTCGAGGCCACCCTGGAATTGCTTGCATCAGGCGACCACTATAATATTGAATTGCATGACAAGCATAAAGCAACGCATGGCATCACCGATACGTTCGACAGTGTCGAAATTGACAAAGTCGCGCAAGGGCGTGCCGTTTCAATCAAATCGTCATCGAAGACGTCCGAGGCCAATCGTCAATCCGGGAAAAAACCGCCAAAACCCCCTTCCAACAAAAAGGATACCTGACGATGAAAAATCCACCATTTCACGAGCGACGTCGCCAGCAGTTCTTATACGAAGATCTGTATGTTAAAACCAGAAACAACCAGTTTCTTCTGATTGAGGGAGGCCATGAAAATAAAAACGTGGCGACCTCGACTCAAAGCCAGAGCTCGATTCATCAATTTCTGTATCTTGAACTGTTCTGGATCTGGATGCTCGATTACACTGCCGGCGTCTCGCTGGACGAACTGGCGCCGCGCCTAGCGGAAATTGTCGATGCATTCGAAAAATGGAATGAGGTAGACCAGCTGTTTCAGCAGGAAACAGCGCTGGAATTCCCGGAGTACGGTCCATATGAATACATGGCGGCACCGAGTTTCTCCAACCTGTTTGAATATGAAAATACCCTGCAGCTGTTGAGCATTGCGATCATGCTTCGCGATCGGCGCTCAATCATGCGCATGATCCATATCTTTCGGGCTCATCGCGGCCAGGATGGACTTTTTGAGCAGTTGATAGGGGGCTATGTCGACGATGAAATCGCCCTGGACACTTGTGTCTTGGGAGAACCTTACGACACCCTGCTGGCATTATTTTACGAAAAAAATAATACCACGTCGCTTACCCTGCTGAAGAAATACCTTAAAAATTGGTATCCAGCAATGAAGGATCACCCCCGCTGGTACGACGGCCACCTGCGCATCAAGGAGGAAGGGTATGCACCTTATTACGGGTATTGGGCTTTTGAAGCGGGCGCGGCAGTGTTTTTGCTTGGCCTGGATGACAGCAATATAGACCACCTGGTTTACCCGGCAGATCTGGTCGATTACGGCCGCAAGCTGCGCCGGGAAAATCGTCATACCAGTCTCGATACCGCTCCTGCTGCCGAAGTGGCACGCATTGAAGGCGGCCAGCGGTGCCCGCAGACGGGCTACTGGGAAACGCCGGCAAAATTATCCAGCCGCAGTTATTTTGCGCAAGGCGACAGGATGCCGGTATTCGACGATTCGGCCTATGGCGAAACGATCTGGCATTGGAGTGCGGAGCAGGAGTAGCGACGCGCCACCTGCCCAACGACCTGGGCTGGCGCTGGATACTCGACCCGCGCCGCATCATGTCGCCGGAACGCTTGCTCAACGCCACGCTCGGCGTTTTTCCACATATGACAGTGACACAGCCATATGCAATCGTTGCCATGTCACGAAAAACGTCGGCAACAGCGCCGCCATGCCAGCGCGGCGATCTGAGCGCAGATGGCAGGGGGCCGCAACGGTCCCGCGTCAGGCGACCGCCTCCTCGCTCGGCTGGCTGTTATTTCTCGATATCAGCACGCTGTCATAGCCGCTGTAGACCTTGCGGTAGCGCAGGTAGCCCGCCTTGCCGGACAAGCCATAGCTGGCCCAGCTGGAATCGAACGGTTCGCGCCCTTCCGTCGCCATGCGCGGGATCGCGCCCGTGCGCTCGAACTCTTCGGCGGCCTTGCGCTCGGCGTCGTTCAGGCCATCCTTGACCGGCGTGTACGGCTGCAGGCCGGTGGTCGACTTCATGCCATAGGTGCGCGCCATCATCTGTTGCCGTTCCTCATGGGCCTTCGCTTCGCGGATATTGTACTGCTGCACCCGCTTGCGCTTTGCATTCATGGCTTTCAATTTCTCGATCAGGTCCGTCTCGTTGTCGGGATTGCCCGGTATCAGCTTGAACCAGGCCCGCGAATCGTGCACGTAGTTGTCAAAGAAATCGAGCACCTCGGCGCCGGGCTGCGGCGTGCTGTTCCACCAGGTCGCGATCTCTTCCCATTCATTGTCGTGGTCGTTGTCAAAACCGGGTTCCTGCGCCTTGGCCTGGAAACCCTTGCCTTTTTCTGCCAGCCATTTCTCGAACGCGCGGATTTCCAGTTCAAATTCCAGGTTGGCGCTGTGCAGGTCGTTCTTGTCGAAGTTCGAGGCGCGGCCGAAGCTGGCCGTCGCTTCCAGCGGCGCCTTGCCGGTCGGGCGCCGCGCCCGGTGCCACAAAATGTGGTTCTTGCCCTGCTCGCGCATGATGCCGGTCAGGTTGCCGGTCCTGACCTTGCAGGTGGCCAGATAGGCGTTCAGCGCCCGGATCGTCTCCGGCGCCACCTTGAAGCGCTCCCTGGCAACCTCGTTGGCAAACTCGAGCTTCAGTGGCACGCCTGCCAGCCTGGCCGCTCGATACATGTAAATCAGCGGTATGCGCGTGAGCATGTCGGCCCCCAGCTTGTCGAAGCCACGGCCCTGCTCGCCTGGCATATAGCCGCAGCCGAGGTCGGAGTGCACGCCGGGAATCACCACCTCGTCGCAATTGGCGGGCAATACCTGCCTGACCGAGATCGAGTCGAGCGGAAAGCTGCGCCGCAGCTCATGCGCGGCCACCAGGTGCAGGCAGGGCAGCCCTGGCGGGATGCGCAGGCTGTCCTCGGCATCGGCCCAGCTGCCATGGCCGTCGAACAGCTTGCCGAGCAGGCTGTTGCCCAGGGTGTTGCCCAGCCCGACAGAGGCCACCGTGTCGAACAGGCCGAGAAAATTGAACGCCACCTCGAAACCGCCGAGCGTCATCGCGCCTTCCTTCTTGCACAGCCGGGCGTCGAGCGCGCACAGCGACATGAGCCAGTTGGCAAACGCGCGCGCCTGGGTCGCGCCGCGCGAAAAGCCGAAGATGGAGACATGGATCTTCATCACCGTGGCGGGATTTTTTTGCCGGACATTGCCTGCCTTGTCGGGCATGTGCACGGCAATGGCGTCATGCAGGCGCTTGATGAGCTTTTCAAATTCCAGGCGCGTCTTTTGATTCTGCTCTTCGTTCGGCATTTCCCGCTCGAAGCGGCCACGCGGCTTCATCAGGCGCCGCCGCGACCTGTCGAGCACGATACGGTTCAGTATCCTGCTGGTTTCGTCGGTCGACAGCATGGGCTTTTGCAGAAAATAGCGGTGGATGTTGTTGATTGCCTGTAGCAATGCCCACAGGATACGGCCCTCGCCGCCCCAGCCGGCAGCGGCGCCCCGGGTCTGCTGCAAGCCCAGGCCGGTATCGCCGATCAACGGAAATGGCGACGCCACGCCGGGAATATAGACCCGGAAGAAATGCGAAAAGGACTCTTTTTCATGGGTCCATTTGGTCCCATCGGGCAACACGCCATCCGGAGCGATACCGGGGAAGCAGTCATACAGCCGGGCCACATTCGAGTGATTCTTGCCGGCCTCGGCCTGGATGTAATTATTCTTGGTGCCGTCAAAGAAAAAGCCGAAAAAGAGGTTGGTCTTGCAAGTGGCGCAGGGCGGGCTGGCGGCCGACTTTTCAAGCGCTTGCTCCGCCCTGCGTATTTTTGCCGCCTCGACGTCGGAAAACACGGTATCGAAGTCGACAGCGCTGGCAAACGTCGCCGGGACGGGCTCGATCAATCGGAAACTCATGGGCGTTCCTTTTTTAACTGGTCCACTTTGTTCTTGCTCTCCGCCAGCAGGCGCGCGTAGTCCGTGCGCAGATACGCCTGGAAGCGCGCGTCATCCGGTCCCGCATAATCGCTGAACGCCTTCGGGTCGGTCTTGCGTTCGGCATCCCACACCTGCGTCGCATGCTCGAGCGGCGCGCGCTGCATCTGCGCGATCAGCTTTTCCCACAACCGGACGCCGCCCTCCGCATGCCGGATATGGGCGTCCGAGCGCGCGCGCCGCGCTGCCAGCGAGGGTACCGGCCAGCCCTTGACCTTGCCGGGCCAGCCGGGATGGTCGGGCTGCAGGTCGCTGGAAACGAGCGCCAGCGTGCCGTCGGCGCCACGCAGCACCCACAGCTCGCCCGGCTTGCCGTCGGCATAGGCAGGTACGTCGAGCACCTGGGTCTGCTGCATTTCAGGCAGGCTGCCGTCCGCCTTGCGCGGCAGCCAGTAGGTGGCGTCGACGCGCACCCGGATGCCGGGCCGCCAGCGCCTGGGCAACTCGTAGCAGCACATGGTGCCGCCGGCGGCGTAAGGGTCGATCAGTTCGCCGCCGCCGTGATTGTCCTTGTTGCCGGGGTCAACGATCGCATAGCGGAAGATCTCGCCGCTGTAGTTGACGCCATGTATGCTGACCGGCACGTCCTTGTCGGCGCAGGCGCTCAGCAAGGGCAGCGCCGACAGCAGTGGCAACAGGCCCAGGGTCAGCGCGCGCGCCAGCGATGTGCGTCCTGGCGTGCTCATCGCGGCTCCGCCATGCTGCGCGCTGGCTGGCCGGGCGGCGCTGCGGCCTGCTGCGCGGCAAGCTGGCGCGCGCACCACGCCAGCTTGGCGTAGCTGTCAAGCTGCTCCCCCGCCACCGCGGCCAGCGCCTCGGCCACGATGCGGTAGGCGCGCTGCGGATCCTGGCGGCACTGGTGGCCCTGGCCCTGCAGCCGCTCGAGCATTTCATCGGTTTCGCTGTCGCCCACCAGGGTGGCAAACTGGCTGTCGCTCAGCGCCACCGGCCGCTCGGCAGGCCCGCTGCCGGCGCCGGGCACGGGCAGTGCCTGCCAGTGGCCGTCGCGCCCCATCAGCGACCAGCCGAGCGCGGGCCCGGCCAGTTGCGCCTGCTGAACCGGGGTCAGCGCGGAAAAGATCGCCGGCAGCCGGCGCGTATCGGGAAACCGGAAATTGAAGCGCTGGCCCTCGCCCTCGACGATGCACCATGCGGCCAGGCGCGCGGCCAGTTCCGCCTGGCTCTCGCGCGTGGCGATCGCGCTCAGCATGGGCCAGCCGCTGCAACGCGCCAGCCACGGCGCCGCGAGGGCATCGGCGGCGGGACAGGCCAGCAGCAAGGGCGAGACGTCGCGCGTGGCCTCATCGCAGCCGGGCAGCGATTCGAACAGCAGCGATGGCGACAGCGCGGCCAGCTTGCGGTGCAGTCCCGGCAGGAACGCGCTGTCGAGCAGCAGGTAGAGCTGCGCCTGCGCCTGCCGCGCCGCGCGTTCCAGGGTAGCCAGTTGGACCAGCCAATCATCGGCATAGAGTGCAGTGAGCATCGTTTATCCTGCCATGGTGAAGGCGGAACCGGCCAGCAAGGCTTTTTTCAGGCAGTCCACGCAAATACTGCTGGGCAGACCAGGCATCGCGTAAGCCATGCTGTCCGGACCGATAAAACTTTTCTTGCCGGCATGGATCGTGATCTTGCCGGGACACTGGACGGTGATGTTGCCGCCGTCGATGGTAATGTTGGCGCCGCCGGCCGTCGACAGGCGGATGCTTTTCGCGGCCGCCCAGTCGATGTGCGCCGCAGCGCTGACGAGCTTGACCTCGTCGCGCGCCTGCACGTTGAGCACGTCGGCCTGCGCCTCGAATTCGATCGCCTGTTTGGCGGCGATGATTTCCAGTCCGAGATTGTTGTCGCCCGCCTTGACCACGCCGCCCAGCGCGCCGATCGCCTGGCCGCTGTGCACGCGCAGCTGGCCGCCAGCGACAAACTGGCTGTCGAGCCCGCTCATCAGCGATATCGTTTCGCCGTTCGCCAGCTGGATATCCTTGCCGGCCAGCACGCCAAGCCCCGCCCTGGCCGAGATGGCGATGATGGCGTCGCTGCTGTGCGGCAGCTTGCCGGCGTCCGGGCTGGTGGGTTTGCTGGCCGCGTCGCTTCTGGCCGCCGCCGTGTTTTGCTCGCTGAGCATGCCGGACGCCGTCGTCAAAAACGCTTGCAGCGGCGCGGCCTTTTCGTCCAGCACGCTGGAATCGGCCCGGTCCACGCCCAGATGCGCGGCGTAGGCTACGGCCTGGTGGGTGGTGGCGGCGGCGCTGAAGGTCTCGCCCAGCTTGGCCGCCTGTTTCAGCAACACCATGCCCGGCGCGTTGTCGCCGGCCGGATCGCGCGCACTGGCGTCGTGGCTGGCCAGGTAGCTTGACAGCAGCAGGCCGGCGCCGGCGCGCACGGCGCCGTAATGATCGGTGCGCAGTTCGGCGCCGATGCCGCGCAGGCTGCCGCGATAATTGTCTGCCGCATGGATCAGGTGGCCAAGATTGAGTTCGCTTGCGCCATGGCTGCTCTTGAGCTGGATGCGGCCCTGCTGATCGGTGTCGTCGAACAACAGCTGGTTGTAGCCACTGGCGCCGAATTCCTTGCTGCGCACGCCCCACATGGCCGCGCCGTTGCGGTGCCCGGCGCTGCCGGCAGCGGCGCCATGCCATACCGGACTGTTGCCGCCGGCCAGGTTGCCCTGCGCCGACGGCGCATGATCGTGCGCCGGCTCGAACACGCCGGCGCCGCCGGATGCACCGGCCGCGCCCTGCGCCGTGGCGCCGCCCGGCGTTGGCGCGACGCCGCCCTCGCCTTGTCCGTTGTACAGCGCGCCGACAATGACCGGACGGTCGATATCGTTCTCCAGGAATTGCACCAGCACCTCCTGGCCGATGCGCGGCAGGAACTGGCTACCCATGCCGCCGCCGGCCGAGCGCTGCGCCACCCGCACCCAGCAGGTCGCGCTGCGGTCCTGCTGCCAGTGGAAGCGGATGCGTACCCGGCCCAGCCTGTCGCAATGGATCTCGCCGTCGCCGCTGGCCACCTCCGAGCCGTCGGCACCCACCACGATCGCGCTCTGGCTGCCGAAGGCGGTTGGCGCCGGATGATGGCGCACCTCGTCCTTGCCGCGCGCCGGGCGCCACGGAATATCGGCCGCGATCGCCTCGATATGGTTGGCGTAGCCGCTGGCACTGGCCTGCGCGATCAGTTCTTCAAAATGGGCAATCTCCTGCGGCGCCAGCACCGTGCTGGCCAGGGTTTCCTGCAGCAATTCGGGCAGCGGGCCGAACAGTTCGGCCAGGCCCTGCCGCGCCGGTGCGGGCAGGTTGTTGACGCCCACGCTGCACACGCGCAGCACGGCCAGCGCCGGCGGCGCGCCGCCATCCTGCTGCAGCGGGCCCTGGGTCAGCGTGAAACGGGTGCCGGCGCGCAGGGTGCGCACAGTCGAACGGGCCTGCCAGCGTTCGCTGCGCGCCTCGATCGCCTGCATCTGCAGCAAGGCATAGTGCTCGGCCTGGGCCGCATCGGCGTAGAAATACTGGCCGGGCGTGTCATAGCTCTCCAGCACGGCGGCATGCGGGCCACCCGGCGCCAGCCGCGTCGGCACGCTGGCCGTGACCGATTTTTTTGCCTTGTAGTCGTAGCTGAGCACAGTTGCGATGGCGGTGCCGAGCGAGCGTCCACGGCTGAGCGCCTGCACCGTATCGGACTGTTCCATGGCGCGCGCGCCGTGGAAGCGGATGCCGCCGCCGGCTGCGCTGCTGGGGTCTTCCGGCACCGCGCTCAGGGCCGTGCTGTCGGCAAACAGCACCAGGCAATGGCCGCCGTCCTGCTCTTCAAAACGCCAGGCCAGCCCTTCTTCGCCCAGCAGCCGCGTGATGAACGCCAGATCCGTTTCGCGGTACTGGCAGCAATAGCTGCGCGGCGCCAGCTGCGCCAGGAATGACCGGCAATCATCGCTCCAGCGCCAGCTGGCGTGCGCGCCATAGCCCTGGAACACGCTGTCGACCAGATCGGCCACGCGCTTGTCCTGCCACACGCGGCTGTTGCGCACCTGGCTCAACAGCCACAGCCACGGCGTCAGGCGCAGGCGGAAACGCGCCAGGCCGCCGTCGCTGCCGAGCATGGCCGCTTCGCTGATATGGCCGCTGAAGACGGCGCGGCGGCCGTCAGCCAGGCTGGCGTGCAGCGTCGCCTGCATGCCAAGCAGGGGCGCCAGCGCCAGATTGGCGTTGGTGGACAGCACGATGATGTCGCGCGCGCCGACCGCCTGCACCTGCTCGTCGGCCGCGAACGCCTCGACCAGCAGCAGGTCCGCGCCGCCGTCGGCCAGCGTCAGCTCGTACAGCCGCGTGACGCTGCTGAAGCCGGCCAGCGAGGCATGCACCTGGTCGGCGGCGCTCAAGGCGTCTCCTTTGCCGCCAGCCGCGCAGGCTGGCATGCCGGGTTGGCCGCGCCGCGCCCCTTGCAGGTGCGCGTGCGGCATGCGGCGGCGGCATCCGGCGCCAGCTTGGCGCATTGGTCCAGCTGCGCTTGCAGCGCGCCGGCAGCTTTCTGCGGCTTGGCAGGCGCGGCCTGGGCATGCGCCAGCAAGGCGGTCAGCAAGGCCAGGTCGCGGTCTTCGGTACGGTTCGCCGCTGGCGCGGCAGGCTTGGCTGCGGATTTTTTTGCCGGCGCCGGCGCCGCGCGGGCAAGCTGCCTGGGCGGCGTTTTTGCCGGTGACGTTTTTGCCGGTGGCGATGGCTGTTCCAGTGCCTTGCTCAGCACGCCGGCCGCCGGCCTGTCCGCGCCAGGCGGTGGCGCGGCGCCGGCAACGAGCATCTCGCTCAGGCTTTGCCGGGGCGCCGGATCAGCGGCCGGCGCTTCGTCCCGGATCAGCGCTGGCGCTGGCGCCGAGGCTGGCACTGGCGCCGGCGCAGTCCGGGCGGCAACCGGCGGCGCGGCCCCCCCGGGCAGATCCGGCGTTGCCACGGAGCCGACCTGCTCGTCTGTCGTGCGCTGTCCCAGCCAGCCGCCGGCCGCCAGCAACAGCAGGGCTGTCGCCGCCATGGCGCCGTAGCGCACGGCACGCCCGCGGCCGCGCGCGGCGAGCGCCGGGTGCGCCGTGCGCCCTCCTTCCAGCCTGGTCAGGATGCGGTGCCGATCTGCTTCGGCTTGCTGCGCAGCCGTCAGCAGACTCGGTCTGGGCGGCGGTTTGGGGCTGTCTTCATCAGGTCGCAAAGTAATCTCCCGTGATATTGGCGAGACTTTACGCTATTCAACAAAAGCGTGACGCGTGCCATAAAATCAACTGTGCGCACCCCCCGCACAATTGAAATCAGGGCGGCTTAATTATCAGTTTCGTAAGATATACTTCAGAGCAATATCCATGGCCCATTGTGACATAGCGCCATCGACAGCACCGTTCCTTGCAGCCCAACACTCCTGATGGAGGTTAGTGTGTTTCTGATTGCGGTAGCACTCTATTTCATTCTTGCCTGCCTGGTCAGCTGGCTGGCCCTGTTTCCGGCTGGCCGCGATTTTGTCATGCACTCGCTGGCCGGCGCGGAGCAGCGCTTTTCCGCCTGTCTCGGCCGCCTGGCCAGCCGCCGGCAGGCGGAGCTGGCCGGCACGTACGCACGCGCCATCGCCGCCAGCCTGCGCGCCGCCGCGTGGCTGCGCCAGCATTCCCTGCTCTGCCTGGCCGCGCTGGCCGTGATCAGCTTGCCCACGGCGCTGGCCCTGATGGCCGGCGGCAAACATCTGCTCGGCGGCTACGATACCTCGACGCGTGAAATCAACGCCCAGGTTGCCACCCTGCTGCAGGGCGAGCAGCTGGTGCCGCCGCTCGACCTGCCGCCCCTCGTGTTTGCCACCGAAGAAGTGCAGCAGGCGCGGCCCATGCTGGTGTCGGCCAGCCGCAACTGGTCGCTGCTGAACGCCGAGTACGCGCAACGCCTGCTGCTGGTATTCAAGATCATGAAAGAGAAACACGGCTATGAAATGGCGCTGCTGGAAGGCTACCGCAGTCCCGACCGGCAAAACATGCTGGCCGCTCTCGGCCCCAGCGTCAGCAATGCGCGCGCGTTTCAGAGCTGGCACCAGTACGGCCTGGCCGCCGACTGCGCGTTCCTGCGCAACGGCAAGCTGATCATTTCAGAAAAAGACCCCTGGGCCATGCGCGGCTACCAGCTGTATGGCGAAGTGGCAGAATCGGTCGGCATGACCTGGGGTGGGCGCTGGAAAATGATGGATTTCGGACACACCGAGCTGCGTCTGGCCGGTGTGATGCAGAAGAACTGACAGGAGCGTACATGGCCGGTCCGGTAATCAGATTGGGCGACAAAACCTCGCACGGCGGCACCGTGCTGGAAGCATCGGGCGCCAGCGACAGCGGCGGCATCGGCATCGCCCGCGTGGGCGACAAGGTGTCCTGTCCGCTGCCAGGCCATGGGGTCTGCCCCATCGTCAGCGGCGACCCGGGCCTGGTGATCGACGGCAAGCCCGTCGCGCGCCATGGCGACCTGACCGCCTGCGGCGCGACGCTGATCGCCAGCCAGCAAGCCACAACGGATCAGGCATGAGCACCCGCCCTCTGCAGCGGGGAGCCTGCTGATGCGCGCCTGGCTGCGGCGCGGCCTGCTGGTCGCGGGCGTTTTCGCGCTGTGCTGGGGCGGCGCCATCTGGTACTGGCGCGCCGGCACGCGCGTGCCGGGCACGGCCGACCTGGCCAACGCCATGCTGTGGCTGCCGCTGGCGCTGCTGGCCGCTGGCTGGCTGGGCAAGAAGCTGCTGGTCCGCCTGACGCGTGCCGCTCCGGCGCCGGCAGCGGCCGCTGCCACCGCCGAGGCGCCACCGGCGGCTGCCTCGGCGCCGCCGCCCGTGGCGCCATTGCAGATGGTGGCTGCCGCGCTGCGCATGCCGGGCGGCGCCACGGCGCAGGCGCTGGCCGCCGCCCTGCAGGCGAAACAGGCCCATCCTGCGCTGGATGGACAGCTGTGCGACGCTGACGGCTATCCCATGTTGTGCGGCAAGGTCGCCGAAGTCGACGAAGAGCTGCAACAGCAACTGCTGGCCAGCTGGCTGCGCGCCCATCCGCAGCCCGGGCTCGACGCCGAAACGTTCCCGTACAACCCCGAAGACCTGCGCGCGCTGAGCCTGGGCAGCGAGGTACTGATCGAGCTGATGCAGACAATCGTGCTGCATCCGCTGTTGCCTGCGTGGCGCCAGCAGATGCCGGCGACGCGCGGCACGGTGGCGCTGCCAACGCTGCAACTACAGCTGCTGCTGCCGGCCGGCTGGAGCGGTGCGCAGCGCCAGGCCGCCGGCGCCTGGCTGTGGCAGCTGGCGCAGGATGAAGGCTGGCCGGCAGAAAAGCTGGCGCCGCTGGCGCCCGAGCCTGCCGCCGCGCCGCCAGTCCCGTTTGCGCTGCTCAACCAGATCGCCGCGCTGGCGGCGCAGGAGCGGCCATGCGGCCTGCATATCGTGCTGGCCTGCCAGTCCCACATCGGCGAGATGAGCGTGCACGAGTGGGCCAGCAGCGGCCGCCTGTTCGGCACCAGCCAGGGCGACGGGCAGATCCCGGGCGAAGGCGCGGCCGGCCTGCTGCTGGCAAGCGCCGCCGAAGCGGCGCCGTTCGACACCGGTGCGCCGGTGCTGCTGCAGCATGCGGCCGTGGGCGTGGCCGGCAGCACGGCAGGCTCCGCCGCAGGCACGCGCGGCGATGCGGCCGCGATTGCCGAACTGGCCCGGCAGGCGCTGGCGCTGGCCGGCATCGACGCGGCGGCCATTACGCTGCTCAGTGCCGACACCGACCAGCGCGCCAGCCGGATGTTCGAACTGATGAACGGCGGCGGCACCGTGCTGCCGGAACTCGATCTGTCCAGCCAGGTATGGTGCGTGGGCGCCGCCTGCGGCCACAGCGGCCCCGTGGCGGCGCTGGCGGCGCTGGCGCTGGCGCAGCAGCAAGCATCCGACCATGCAGCACACGTTTTATGTATCAGCAACCTCGATCCACTGCAGCGCAGTGCGCTCGTCGTTGGCCCTGCCACAGAGGCAGGCAGTCTCCCGAGCTGACGCTCTTCCACCCATGCACATTAACGGTTTGCCCACTACACCATGATGCAACGATTCTGGCAACTCCTTACCAGCCGCTTCAGCCTGATCCTTCTCGGCAGCACCGCGATCGTCCTGCTGCTCGTGGCCTGCGCCCTGATTTTCCAATGGCCCCTGCTGCGCATCGTGCCCGTGCTGGCGGCACTGGCGCTGCTGGGCGCCGCGCTCTGGTGGCTGCGCCGCCGCCGGCGCCGGCGCGACGGCGCCAGCTTCAGCAGCATGCTGGAACAGCAGGCGGCCGGGGCGGCGCCGGCGGCGGGGGCGGTGCAGCGCGAGGAAACCGAGGCCATCCGCAAGCGCATGCTCGACGCCATCCGCACCATCAAGACCTCGAAGCTGGGCCAGCTGTCGGGCGATGCGGCGCTGTACGAACTGCCGTGGTACATGATCATCGGCAATCCGGCAGCCGGCAAGAGCACGGCGATCGCCAATTCGGGCCTGCAGTTTCCATTTATTGACAGCAAAATCGTGCAGGGCCTGGGCGGCACCCGCAACTGTGACTGGTTTTTCACCACCGACGGCATCGTGCTCGACACCGCCGGCCGCTACAGCGTCAACGACGAAGACCGCGCCGAATGGTTCGGCTTTCTCGGCCTGCTGAAAAAACACCGCAAGCGCGCGCCCATCAACGGCATCATCATTGCCGTCAGCATAGCCGAACTGACGGGCAGCCGGCCCGAATTTGCCATCGAACTGGCGAAGAACCTGCGCCAGCGGGTGCAGGAACTGACCGACAAGCTGGAGGTCCACGCCCCGGTCTACGTGATGTTTACCAAGGCCGACCTGATCACCGGCTTCAGCGAATTCTTCCACGATGCCGAGCGCAGCGAACGCGACAAGGTCTGGGGCGCCACCCTGCCCTACAGCGTCAGCCATTCCCGGCAGGACGTGCTGGAGCAGTTCGACCAGCGCTTCGATGAACTGTACGACGGCCTCAAGGAGCTGAGCCTGGCCAGCATGGCCCTGCTGGGACGCGCGCAGATGCCGCCCGGCGTGTTCACCTTTCCGCTGGAATTCAGTTCGGTAAAGGGCCCCTTGCGCACCTTTGTCGCCACCCTGTTCGAGGAAAATCCATTCCAGTTCAAACCCGTGTTCCGCGGCTTTTATTTCACCAGTGCACTGCAGGAAGGCGCGTCGGTGTCGGCCTCGTCGGAACGCGTGGCGCAGCGCTTCGACCTCAAGCTGCAGCCCCGGGCCGATGCCGCGGTGCAGGACCAGCATGGCTACTTCCTGCTCAACCTGTTTCGCAAGGTTATCTTTGCCGACAAGGACCTGGTGACCCAGTACGCCAGCCCGCGCAAGACCCGCCTGCGCTACGCCACCTTTTTTGCCGCGGTGGCGCTGGCGGGACTGGCGCTGGGCGGCTGGAGCTGGTCCTACCTGGCCAACCGCCAGCTGGTGGCCAATGTCCAGGCCGACCTGGACCAGGCGATCCGGGTGCAGGACAAGCGCCTGGACCTGCAGTCGCGTTTTGAAGCGCTGGAAATTCTGCAGGACCGCATCGAGCAGCTCGAAGCGTACCGCAGCAAGCGCCCGCTGGCGCTCAGCCTGGGCCTGTACCAGGGCGACTTCCTGGAGCGCAAGCTGCGCGAAGAATATTTTTCAGGATTGCGCGACGTGATGCTCAAGCCGGTGGGGCTATCGCTGGAAACGTTTTTGGCGGAAGTGAACGCCAGCGCCGACCGCCTGCAGCCGATGGCCGGCGCGGCGCCTGCCCCCGCCGCGCCGGCCACGGCTTTGCCTGCGGCGGCAGCGGCAACGCCGGCAGCGCCGGCCGGCCAGACGGCGCAGCAGTTCAAGGAAGCCGCGCCGGCCAACGTGGAGGACGCCTATAACGGCCTGAAAACCTATCTGATGCTGAGCGACAAGTCGCGCGCCGAGGCCAGCCACCTGAACGACCAGCTGACGCGCTACTGGCGCGGCTGGCTCGATGCCAACCGCGGCGCCATGCCGCGCGAGCAGATGATACGCAGCGCCGAGCGCATGATTTCGTTCTACCTGACGCAGATCGACGATCCGTCCTGGCCCCGCATCGACAGCAAGCTGACGCTGGTCGACCAGACGCGCGACAGCCTGCGGCGCGTGGTGCGCGGCATGCCGGCGCGCGAACGCGTGTATGCCGACGTCAAGGCGCGCGCCGCGACCCGCTTCCCGTCGGTGACGGTGGCGCGCATCGTCGGCGAGCAGGACAAGGAACTGGTGCTGGGCAGCTACGCGATTGCCGGCACCTTTACGCGCGACGCCTGGGAAAAGTACATCCAGCAGGCGTTCCAGGAAGCGGCCAACCGCGAACTGCAAAGCGCCGACTGGGTGCTGAAGACGGCGTCGAAGGACGACCTGACGCTCGAAGGCAGCCCGGAGCAGATCCAGAAAGCGCTGGTCGAGCTGTACAAGAACGACTACGCGAAGGAGTGGCAGAAATTCCTGCAGGGCGTGAGCATCCGCGAACTGCAGGGGTTCGACAGCGCCGCGCAGGCCATGAACCGGCTGGGCGACCCGCAATCGTCGCCGCTCGACAAATTGATCAACACCGTGTACCAGGAAACGTCGTGGGACAATCCTTCGCTGCTGGGACAGGGGCTGCAGCGGGCCCAGCGCGGCGCGATGGACTGGTTCAGGGAAACCGTGCTGCGCCAGAAACCGGCGTCGGCGCAGGCGCCGGCCGGGGCCGCAGTGCCGATGGGCCCGGTCGGGCGCGAGTTTTCCGGCGTGGCGCGCCTGGTGGTGGCGCGCGACAAGGACGCTTCGCCGATGCGCGGCTACCTGGCGGCGCTGTCCAAGCTGCGCGTGCGCTTCAACCAGATCAAGAACCAGGGCGACACCGGCCCCGGCGCCAAGCAGCTGATGCAGCAGACGCTCGACGGCAGCGGCTCGGAACTGGCCGACGCGCTCAAGTATGTCGACGAGCAGATGCTGACCGGCATGAGCGACGCGCAGAAGCAGACGATCCGGCCGCTGCTGGTGCGCCCGCTGATGCAGACTTTCGCCGTCATCATCGAGCCCACCGAGACCGAGATCAACAAGATCTGGCTGGCGCAGGTGCTCGAACCGTTCCAGAAGACGCTGGCGACCAAGTATCCGTTCGCGGCCGATTCGCGCAGCGAAGCGAGCAACGCCGAGATCGGCCAGGTCTTCGGTCCGGAAGGCGCCATCGCCAAGTTCTTCGGCAGCGCCATCGGGCCGCTGGTGGTGCGCCGCGGCGACGCCATCAGCGCGCGCACCTGGGCCACCATGGGCATCAGCCTGGCGCCGCCGGTGGTGGCCAGCCTGCCGGGCTGGATCGCGCCGCTCAGCGCCAATGGCGTGGCGACCACGGCCGGCGCGGCCGAGGCGCAAACCCGCTTCGACCTGCAGGCGCTGGGCGCGCCCGGCGCCAGCGAATACACGATCGAAATCGACGGCCAGGCGCTGCGCTGGCGCGGCCAGCCGCAGCCGTGGGTGCACATGGTCTGGCCCAATCCGCAAGGCGTGCCCGGCTCGCGCATCACCGCCATCACGCCGGAAGGACGCACGGTGGTGCTGCTGAACGAACCGGGCCACTTCGGCCTGAAGAAGATGATCGACTCGGCCAGGCGCACGCGCAAGGAAGGCGGCGTCTTTGAGCTGAGCTGGGAAAACAGCGGCGTGACCGTCTCGGCCAACCTGAAGATCATCGCCGCAGCCGCGCCGCCAGCGCCAGGCGCGGCCGCTGGCCAGGGCTTTCGCGGCCTGAAGCTGCCGCAGGCCGTGGTGCGCAGCGTGCCCGATACCGCCACCGCCATTGCCGGGAACACGCCATGAGCCGTTTGCCAACTACCCAGATCGGCTACTTCGGCAAAATTCCCGGCCGCGGCGATTTCATCAAGCACGGCGACAATCCGGCCCTGCTCAAGCTGCTCGACGACTGGCTCGCCAACGCCATGGACCTGATGAGCGCCGACGCCCGCTGGAAGCTCACCTATGATGCGCTGCCGCCGCTGCATTTCGCCTTCATCGGGCCGCGCCGGGGCCGCGCGATCGCCGGCCATATCGCCGCCAGCAGCGACGCCTCGTCGCGCCGCTTCCCGTTCCTGATGATGGGCACGATGGACGTGAGCCAGCCGGCCAGCTTCGTGCCGACCTGCCCGCTGGTGCTGTCGCGCCTGTGGAAGCGGCTCGATGCGCTCAGCAGCGCCATGCGCGGCGACGAAGCGGCCGCCGCGCTGCAGGCCGCGACCGGCGCCAGCATCGAACTGGACTTGCGCGGCAGCGCGTACGACGCCGCCTTCGACGACTTCCTCGACATGCAGACGGTGGGCGCGCTCGACGCGCTGCTGGCGCCGACCGGTTTTCGCGGCTCGGTGCGCCAGGTGCTGCTGGCGCTGGGCATGCTGCTGCAGCCGGTCATGGCCAGCAGTTCCAGCCGGCTTGAAAAGAGCCTGGAATTGCCGCTGCCGGCCGATCCGCTGTACCGCAACCTGGTGGCCGCCTTCTGGATGCACCTGATCGCACCGTTTTTGGCGCGCGCCGACTTCGAACTGGCGCTGTTCATCACGCCGCTGCACCAGCGCCATGTCCTGGTACTGGGCTTTTGCGGCGCCTCGGCGCTGACGCTGCACGCCATCATGGACCCGCAGGCGGCGCGCGAACACCACATCGCCTTCGACGAGCTGGCCTGGGTCGAGGAGCAGGTCGGCGCCGACTACGCCGTCAAGAAAGTCTCGACCTACCTGTCGCAGCCCAACCTGTCACTCAAATCGGCGCTCGACTCGTTTCGCGCCGCCTTCATCGGGACCTGACCATGCGCCAACTCCGCCCCCTCTTCCTGGCCTGCCTGCTGTGCGCCCCCGCCGGCATCCTCGCCCAGTCGCAGCCCAACCCCGCCCTGCCCTCGGTGCCGGCGGCCGCCACGCCGCAACCGGGCCAGGTGCTGGCCAGCGGCACCCTGCCCGATGAAGCGGGCAAGGCAGCCGTGCTGGCGCGCCTGCGCGAACTGTACGGCGCCGACAAGGTGGTCGACCAGATCGCCGTCGGCCAGGTAGCGCAGCCGGCCAACTGGAACGCCCATGTGCAGAAGCTGCTGACACAGGATCTCAAGCAGATCCGGCGCGGCCAGCTCAGCATCGAGGGCAGCGTGGTCAGCGTGCGCGGCGAGGTGGCCAACGAGGCGCAGCGGCAGAAGATCGCCAGCGACATTGCCACCAGCCTCAATCCCACCTACACCGTCAACAACGGCTTGCGCGTGTCGGCCAGCGAGCAGAACGTGCTCGACAGCACGCTGGCCAACCGCACCATCGAATTTGAAAGCGGCAAGGCCACGCTGACGCCGTCCGGCCGCGCCATCCTCGACGAAATGAGCGCCGCGCTGCACAAGCTGGCCGGACGCAAGGTCGACATCATCGGCCACACGGACAACCAGGGCCTGCGCGCCAGCAACGTGCACCTGAGCCAGGCGCGCGCCGAGGCGGTCAAGGCCTACCTGGCCGGCAAGGGCATCGACGGCGACCTGCTGGCCGCCTCGGGACAGGGCCCGGACCGGCCGATCGCCAGCAACGACAGCCCCGATGGCCGCGCGCGCAACCGCCGCATCGAGTTTCGCATGATCCAGTAAGCGCGGCCGCACGCCGCCGCGCCCCCTCCGCCTCCACTTTCCGGGAACATCATGATTTCAGCCGACCAGCTCCTCCTGCCGATCAGCGCCGACCAGCCTTGCGGCGTCGACCTGTCCTTTTCGCCCGAACTCGACGCCATCAGCCAGGCGCGCAAGTTCGACGATCCCTCGCTGGACCAGGGTGAATGGGTAACCGAACTGAAGGAAGCCGACTGGAGTTTCGTGCTGCAGCGCTGCGCCGCGCTGCTGGCCGAGCGCAGCAAGGACCTGCGCCTGGCGGCATGGCTGACCGAAGCGAACGCCAGGCAGGCGCATCTGCGCGGCCTGGGCGAAGGCTACCGCCTGATGGCCGGCCTGTGCCGCCAGTACTGGGACCTGGGACTGCACCCTCAGCCGGACGGCGCCGACCACGAGCAGCGCATCGGCAACCTGAGCTGGATCCTGGCGCACACGCCGGCGCTGGTGCGCGCGATGGCGCTGACGGAGCCGCACGCGGGCGGCTGGTCGGCGATCGACTTCGATACGGCGCGCCGGCGCGCCGCCAGCAACCAGGACGGCGTCAATGGCGTCAAGCTGGCCGAGATGGAAGCGGCGCGGCGCAACAGTTCGGCGCAGTTTCGCGCCACCTTCGCGGCCGACGCCCAGTTCTGCCTCGATGCGCTGGCCGAGCTTGAAGAAGTGGCCGACGCGCGCCTGGGCCGGGACAGCCCGGGCTTTTCGGCGGCGCGCGACGCGCTGCAACTGATCCAGCGCGCCTTGCCTCAGCCTCAGCCTCAACCTCAGCTCCAACCTCAGCCGCAGGCGCCGGCCGTGGCCGCGCAGGCCGATGCCGCCCCGCCGGCCCTGCACGTGGCAGCGGCCGGCGGCATCGCCAGCCGCGCGCAGGCGCTCGAACAGCTGCGGCTGGTGGCGCAGTATTTCCGCCAGACCGAACCGCACAGCCCGGTCTCGTATTTCGCCGACAAGGCCGCCGACGCCGGCGAACAGTCGCTGCACCAGTGGCTGCGCAGCGTGGTCAAGGACGCCGGCTCGCTGGCGCATATCGAGGAATTGCTGGGCGTGGCGCCGGGCGACCCTACCTGACCGTATATTTGAACTGCCCCTGCCGGTTCGCGCTGACCTTGATCCGGCTGATCGCCTGCCCCTGCGCCATCCGGGCCAGCACCGATTCGGCGATTTCCGGCAGCACGCTGCCGTTCAGGATATGGTCGACATTGCGCGCGCCCGAATCGACCTCGGTGCAGCGCGCCAGCACCGCCTCCACCAGCGCCTCGTCGTAGACGAATTCGGCGTGGTGGTTGGCGGCGATGCGCGCGCCGATGCGGCGCAGCTTCAGTTCGATGATCCTGGCCAGCACCTCGTCGCTGATCGGATAGAACGGCACCACCTTCAGGCGTCCCAGGAAGGCCGGCTTGAACACCTTCATCAGGTGCGGCCGGATCACCAGTTCGAGCTGCTCGGGGGCCGGCAGGTCGGCCGGCGCCAGGTTCAGGCAGGCCTGCATCATGGCGCCCGACGCCACGTTCGAGGTCAGGATGATGATGGTATTCTTGAAATCGACCTGGCGCCCTTCGGCGTCGTCCATCACGCCCTTGTCGAATACCTGGAAGAACAGCTCCATCACATCGGGATGGGCCTTTTCCACTTCGTCGAGCAACAGCACGCTGTACGGGTGGCGGCGTACCGCCTCGGTCAGCACGCCGCCTTCGCCGTAGCCGACATAGCCTGGCGGCGAACCTTTCAGGCCCGACACGCTGTGCGCTTCCTGGTATTCGCTCATGTTGATGGTAATGAGCTTGTGCTCGCCGCCGTACAGGGCGTCGGCCAGCGCCAGCGCCGTTTCGGTCTTGCCGATGCCGGACGGACCGACGAACAGGAACACGCCCTTCGGCTTGTCCGGGTCGCCCAGATTGGCGCGCGCCGTGCGCACCCGCTGCGCCACCGCCTCGATCGCATGCGGCTGGCCCAGCACCCGCTCCTCCAGCGACTCTTTGAGCCGCAGCACCGCGCGCAACTCGTCGGCGGCCATCTTGCCGAGCGGGATGCCGGTCCAGCCGGCGACGATTTCCGCCACCACGTGGCCGTCCACCTGTACCGGCACCAGCGGCGCCTCGCCCTGCAGTGCGCGCAGTTCCTGCAGCAGCGCCTGCAGGTCGCGGGCCTGGCTGGCGTCGGGCTTGCCCGTGCCGGCCGTGGCGCCGGCGTCTTCGAGTGCCGCGCGCGCCTGGCCGATCCTGGCCGCCAGCGCCTGTTCGCGCTCCCAGCGCGCGGCCAGCGCCTGGTGTTCGGCGGCGCCGTCCCGGTGCGCGGCGCGCAGCGTGGCCAGGCGCGCCGCATGGCTGGCGCCGGCGCGCTCCTCGCGTTCCAGCGCCGCCATTTCGGCCGCATTGCGTTCAAGCGCGCGCGCCAGGCTGTCGAGCAGCGCCGGCGTGGCGCTTTGCCCCAGCGCCACCCTGGCGCAGGCCGTATCGAGCACGCTGATCGCCTTGTCGGGCAGCTGCCGCCCGGCGATATAGCGGTGCGACAGGCGCACCGCCTCGCTGATCGCTTCATCGAGGATGCGCACCTGGAAATGCTGCTCCATCAGCGGCGCCATGCCGCGCAACATCGCGCAGGCCAGTTCCTCGCTGGGTTCCTCGATCTTGACCACCTGGAAACGGCGCGCCAGCGCGGCGTCCTTTTCAAAGTACTTCTTGTATTCGCCCCAGGTGGTGGCGGCGATGGTGCGCAGCTGGCCGCGCGCCAGGGCCGGCTTGAGCAGGTTGGCCGCATCGTTCTGCCCGGCGCTGCCGCCGGCGCCGATCATGGTATGCGCTTCGTCGATGAACAGGATCACCGGATGCGGGCTTTTCGCCACCTCGCCGATCACGTTTTTCAGCCGGTTCTCGAACTCTCCCTTGACGCTGGCGCCGGCCTGCAGCAGGCCCATGTCCAGCGTATGGATTTCCACCCCCTTGAGCATCTGCGGCACGTCGCCCGAGACGATGCGCAGCGCCAGGCCTTCGACCACGGCGGTCTTGCCGACGCCGGCCTCGCCGGTCAGGATGGGATTGTTCTGCCGGCGCCGCATCAGGATGTCGATCGCCTGGCGAATTTCCAGGTCGCGCCCGATCACCGGATCGACCTTGCCCTCGCGCGCGCGCGCCGTCAGGTTGACCGTGAACTGATCCAGCGCCGGCGTGGACGATGCCGCCGCGCGCGCCAGTTCGCCGACCGGGTCGCCGCCCTCGCCGCCCTCTCCTGTCTCGCCCTCCTGGCCGGCTTCGCCGCCGCCGGCCAGCGGCGTCTCGCGCGAGCCGTCGGTCAGCTTGCCGAGCTTGTGCTTGATGTCGTCGAGCTTGAACTGCTGGAACAGCGGCGAGCTGCGCGCGGCCAGCTGCGCCAGTTCCGGTTCGGTCAGCAGCGCCTGCAGCAGGTGCGCGCTGCGGATGCGCGCCTGCTGGCCGGCGCGCAGGTCCAGCGAGGCGATCAGCCAGGCATGTTCGAACAGTTTGGGCAGGCGCGGTGAAAACACGGGCGTGCGCGCATTGCCGGTCTGCAGGCGCGCTACCTCGGCCTGCAGGTCCGCTTCGAGCTTCTCCGCGCTGATGCCGCTGCGGCGCGCCATCAGCGCGAAGTCGCTGTCGGGCTGCTCCAGCAGGGCCAGGAAGACATGTTCGAGGTCGACCTCGTACTGCCCCAGGCCGATGCAGATATTGGCCGCGCGCGTGGTGGCGCTGCGGCAGCTGTCATTGAGCTTGCCGATTAGTGTTTTCAGGTTGATGCTCATGAGGCGGCGATCCTTGTCTGGTGGTGGATAAATCGGGTGGCGTGGCCTGTCGCTCAGGGCAGCGCGTGCAGTTCGTAGCGGACGTCGGCGCGGTCCTGCGCCGCCTCCTGCGTGATCAGAAACGTGTCCCAGCCCAGCCGGCCGCCGGCCGGTGCCGCGTCCAGGCGGATGCCCTGCACGTCGGCCGCGCGCAGCACCAGCTGCACTTCGTATTCCAGGCACAGGCCGGTGAACATGGCGAGCATTTTTTCCAGCGCCCGCGCACTGGCGCCGCCAGGCAGGAAGGCGTTGAAATGCTCGCGCGCGAGCGGGCCGATGGTCAGGCGCAGGCGCAGGTCGCGCTGCCAGACGCGCGCGCCGACCAGCGCCGTCGCGCCCAGCACGGCGTTATTCGCGCCCAGCGTGCTTTGCTGCTCGCGCGGCACGTCGTACCAGCAGCCGATGAACTGGGTCAGCGTGACGGACTGGCCAAAATAATCGGACAGCACGCGCGCCACCATGGTCGCCGAGGGCGGCCGCTGGCGCATGGCGGCGGCGAAAAACCCGATCGACTCGTCCAGCACGCCCGCGCCCCGGTCCGCCAGGCGCTCGCGCAGCGACGCGTTGCCCAGGCCGGCGAGCGACAGCAACAGCGGCAGGAACTGGTCCTTGCCCTGCAACTGGTATTTCAGTTCCAGCCGGTATTTGCGCCACGCCTCGTAGAACAGCGCCAGCGCACGGTTGGAAAACGTGTCCAAAAAGGCGCGCGGCCCTTCGTCCTTCTGCTGCAGCTGGTGGCCGGCAATGCTTTCGGTATAGTGCGATGGCAGCGCGCCGGCGACGCCAAGAAAACCCATGAAGGCCGGCGTGATGCGCACGTATCTGAGCGTGCCGCTGCGCAGCGCTGCACCCAGCGCGCCGGCGCCGCCCTCCGGCACGCGCGGTTCGGGCAGCAGCGACTCGATCTGGCTGGGCGCAAAATCGAGCGCGATGGAATTCTGGAAGCGCAGGAAGTCGGCCACCGCGCCCTCGTGCGGCATGCCATTGCGCTTGAGCCACAGTTCGAGCAGCCGCACCGCCTGGAAAAACTGGAAGCGGTAAGGCTGCGCGAACAGGCGCTCGATTACAGCAGGCTCGAATCGCCGCTTCGCGGTTTGCATCGCCACAGCTCCTCTCCCGATTTCCTGGCCACCAGCACCAGTTGCGTAAAGCTGTTCGCATGCACATACAGCCCCAGGAAACAGTCGATCACCTGCGCGAACGCGTGGATGCCGCTGCCGACAAAGGCCTCTTCGTCGATCGTCAGGCGCACCTCGATGCCACGCACCAGGCAGGCGAACGGATTGCCGGGCAGCCAGGCATTGACGGCCTTGTGGGCAATCGCGCTGATGCCGCGGATCTGCCGCTGCGTGGTGGCCGAGCGCGGCAGGTCGTACAGCGTCAGCATCTCCTGGAAGGCATCGAGGCCGCTGCCCGACAGCGACAGATGGTTGAGCGACAGGTGGGAAATCAGGCGCCAGTGGGCGCCGCGCCCGCGCTCGAAGCGGTGCGACTCGGTCGGCTTGCGCAGCAGGCTGATGCTGCGCACGCTGGAGCCGCCTTCGAGGAACAGGTCGCCGCCGTGCAGGCCATAGGTAAGTTGCGCCGGCAGGTCGCGGTTGGTGCAGCTCAGCTCCAGGCTCAGCGTGTCGGTCTCGATCGCGGCCGGATCGAAATCGATATCGACGATCGAGATCTCCGTTTCGTGGCCGGGGCTCTTGTGGGCAATGGCCTCGTCGCGCCGCATGATCCAGTAATGGCCATCCTTGGCCGGCGTTTCGCCGTGGCGCAGCGAATAGAAGGGCCGGAACTGGATCACCGACTCGCCCTGCGGCGTCTGGCGCACCAGCCTGACCGACTCGATCGCCTGCACGTCGAAGGCGTAGGCGCGGCGTGCGTCGGCCAGCACCGGATAGCTGGCGGCGGCATGCGTAATGCGGATCGGCTCGCCGCGCTGGCGAAACAGGTTGACCACCGGCGTGCAGCCAAGCAGCAGGTTGTGCGTCGCCATGGTGCCCAGCAGCCGTGCCGTATTCGAATCGGTGCGCAGGCCGCTCAGCGCCAGGTGCAGCGTGATGCGGCGGCAGCCTGGCGGCAGCGCGGCGCACAGCGCGCCCAGATCGATATCGAAAAAATTGAATTTCTCGGGAAAGCAGAAGTATTCGGTCAGCAGGCGGTAGGCGCTGTGCGAACTGGCCGCGAACGGGATCAGCGCATCGTCTTCGGCAAAGCCGGCGCTGGCAAGCGGATTGGCGGCCAGCGCGACCCAGCGACCGGCGCCGTCCGCTTCGGCATACGCCTGCACCGTGCGCATGAACAGCGCGTCGCGCAGCGCGGCGCAAAACGAGGGCTGGCCGTCGATGAACACGCGCAGCGACGCCAGCCCCAGCTGGGCCAGCGCGACCTGCTGGGCGCCCGATTCGATGGTGATGCTGACGCTGGAACTGGCGCTCGGCGGCAGCTGCACGTGTTCGGGCGCATCGATAATGGCGGAGAACGACGCCTGCGTCAGCGCCAGCGGCGCCACGGTCACCGCGTAGGCGGTGCGGAAGGTGCAGGCCACGCCCTTCACGGGACGGGTGGTCAGCTCGGTGCCGCGGGCGATCTCGGTGGCGGCGGTCAGTTGCGCCGCCGCGCCGCTGTAGTCCATGCGCGCGATCGAGCACGAGGGGAACGGCCGCAGGTAGTGCGGATACAGTACCTCGAACAGGGCTTCGGTGAATTCGGGATAATCGTCGTCGAGGCGCTTGGCGATGCGCGAATTGAGCAGCGCAAACGACTGGATCATGCGTTCGATATGCGGATCCTCGCACACTTCGCCGCCCATCAGCAGGCGGCCGGCGATCTTCGGATAGCGTTCGGAGAATTCGCGCGAATAGCGTCGCAGGAATCCCAGTTCGCGCTCGTAATACGGTAGCAGCTCTTCCAAGGTCAGGCTCCTGTCGGCGCCATGCGGCGCCCCTTGCTGATGGTGTAGTGCAGGCTCGATGGCTGCAGGATGGCGTCGAAGCTGACCGGTTCGTGCGCTGCATGCACCACCAGCAGCGCGCTGATGGCGAAGTTGAGGCGGTTGATCGAGCCCTCCTGGATTTCCAGCGAGGCGCGCACGTTGCGCAGGCGCGGTTCGTGCCGCGCGATCGCCTGTTCCAGGCACTGGCAGACATGGGCGCGGTCATCGGTGCTCGACAGGCTCAGGCCAGCGAAATCGCTCAGGCCGTAGGTGATGATGGACTTGCCGCATTCCGGAAATTTTTTCAGCAGCGCTTCCGGCAGCACGCTGCGCGTGTTGAGCAGCGCCTCGAGGTCGCGCGCCACGGTATCTTTCAGGTCTTCCAGCGACAGCCGCGACACGGTCGCGCTGCAGGCCCCGTGCAGGGGACTGTCCATCAGACGGTCGAACAGGCCCGGCGTAAAACCTTTCATCGGCATCCCCAGCGTGTAGTGATCGGCAGGCGCGCGGCGCGGCACGGAAAACGGCTCCGTGCACGGCGCACGCGCGCACCGGCAGGCAAAACGGGCTGCGTCAGATGGTCTTGTTGGCCGACAGGTCCCAGCCGCCCGACGTATTGCCGCCGGAGCCGCCGCCGACTTTTTGCTGCGTATATTTCCACTTCACCTTGGAATACTTGAGCGACAGGTTTTCCCCCAGGATGTCGCCGGCCGTGACCGACGGCGCCACGCTGCTGATCAGGACGTTTTCCAGCTCGATTTCAAAATACTTGATGCGCTCGCCCTGGCCATCGGCGCGCAGGAATTCGAGCTTGGCTTTTGGAATGGTTTTCCCGGACGAGCACGTCTGCAGCAACAGCGGGCTCGCCAGGTCGGCCATCTTGGCAATCACGATATCCTTGTGCTCGGTACGTTCGGCAGTGTGGCCGCCGCCGGTCGAGGCGGTGGCCGATTTCGGTTGCAACACTTCCCACTGGACCGACTTGCATTCGATCCAATCCTTGTGGCTGTTGTCCGTGGATTCACCTTTGATGCCGTCAATTTGCAAGTAAACGTCGATTGCCATGTTATACCTTTCAAGTTTGTATGAAAAAGAGCATTACGATTTGGTCGACTGCGGAAGCTCCGCGACCAGGCGGAGTGAAACGGATAATTCATCGAGCTGGAAATGCGGCCGCAGGAACGACACGGCGCGGTACACGCCGGGACGGCCCGGCACTTCGGACACCTGCACCGACGCCTCGCGCAGCGGGAACTGGGCTTTCTGCTCCTGGCTGGCGTTATCGTCGAGCAGCACATACTGGGTCAGCCAGCGGTTCAGGAAATCCTCGACATTGGCGGCGGCGGCAAAGCTGCCGATCTTGTCGCGCATCATCGCCTTCATGTAGTGGGCGATGCGCGACACGGCGAAGATGTATTGCAGCTGCGCCGACAGCACCGCATTCGCATTGGCCGAATCGCTGTTGTATTTTTTTGCCTTCTGGGCCGACTGGGCGCCGAAGAAGGCCGCGTAATCGGTATTCTTGCAATGCACCAGCGAAATGAAGCCCAGGTCGCTCAGTTCTTTTTCGCGCCGGTCGGTGATCGCGATCTCGGCCGGACACTTCAGCGCCACTTCGCCCTCGTCCGTCTTGAAGGTATGGGTCGGCAGGTCTTCCACCAGGCCGCCGCCTTCCACCCCGCGGATCGCCGCGCACCAGCCGTAGTCCTCGAAGGCGGCCGTCAGCTTGGTACCGAACGCATACGCGGCGTTGCACCACAAATACTTCTGGTGATCGGTGCCGTCGACATCCTCGACAAAATTGAAGCCCTCGACGGTGGCGCCGTCGGCCGGATTGAACGGCAGCCGCCCCAGGAAGCGCGGCAGCGTCAGGCCCACATAGCGCGCGTCCTCCGATTCGCGCAGCGATTTCCATTTCGCGTATTCGACCGTGTCGAATACCTTGGCCAGGTCGCGCGGCTTGCCCAGGTCGCTGTAGCTTTCCAGGCCGAACAGTTCCGGCGAAGCGGCCGAGATGAATGGCGCATGGGCCGCGGCGGCCACGTGCGACATCTGCTCGATGAAATACATGTCTTCCGGTTGCCGGCTGAACTCGAAGTCGCCCAGCAGCGTGCCGAACGGGGCGCCGCCGAAGGTGCCGAACTCCTCTTCATAGACTTTCTTGAACATGGTCGACTGGTCGAACTCCAGCGCGCTCTGGAAGTCCTTCACCAGCTCGCGCTTGGTCGCGTTCATCATCTTGATCTTGAGGTTGGTGCCGGTCGCGGTGTTCTTGACCAGGTAATGCAGGCCGGTCCAGCTGCTCTCGAGCTTCTGGAATTCCGGCGCATGCATGATGGCGCTGAGCTGGCGCGAAATAAGATGGTCCAGCTCGGCGACGCGCGCGTCGATGGTGGCCGCCAGATTGTCCGAGACAACCACCGTGCCGTCCATCACCTGGGTCACCAGCTCGGAAATGAGGTCCTTGGCGCGCGCGTGTTCGACGCTGGACTTGGCCACCTTGCTCTGCTCGACGATCTGGTCGAGCAGGTCGATTCCGGCGGCCGCCTCGGTGGCGGGTGTAGCAGTCATTTGTGCGGACATATCAATCTTTCCTGACGTGGGAATGTTGTTCCAGCTGGGCCAGCTTTTCCGTGCTGTTGAGCACATCGTTCAGAATGTCTTCCAGCTTGTCGTTGCCGGCCAGCTTGTTGCGCAGGTCGGCCAGCTTGGTGCGCGCTTCGAGCAGCTTGCGCAGCGGCGCGACCTGGGCCACCACCGCCTCGGGACGAAAATCGGCCATCGAGCGGAACGTCAGGTCGACGCCGAACTGCCCCCCGCCGCCACCCAGCTCATCGGCCACGCGGTAGCTGGCGCGCGGCTCGATGCCCTTGATCACCTCGTCGAAATTGTCGCGGTCGATATCGACGAACTTGCGGTCCTTCAGGCGCTTTTGCTCCAGCTCGGAATTGCCGCCGAAATCGCCCACCACCCCCACCACGAACGGCAGTTCCTTGTTTTCAATCGCGTCGCCGATTTCGACGTCATACGTCATCTGCACGCGCGGCGGACGGACCTTCTGCAAGCGCTTCTGCACACTATCTTTTTTTGACATGAGCTGCCCCTCGAAAAGAATTGGCGACATCGGCGATGCGCCTGTTGAACTGCGGTATCTGTGTGGTCCGGCCTATTTCAGCGCATTGAAGGGGTTGGCGCTGCCCTCGTCGGCGCTGCGCTTGCCCTGCTGCTTGCGCGGCGGCTTGGCCGGCGGCTTTTCCGGCGGCGGCACCAGCACCGTCTCGCCCAGGCTCTCGCGCAGCAGCCTGGCCAGGTCCTGCGACTCCGTGCGCAGCGGACCGGACAGATTGTTCTGCCGGCTCAGGTCGGCCAGCGCGCGCGTCGACAGGCGCAGCCCGCTGATCGCGATCACGCTGTTGGCCAGCGTGTCGGACGGATCGCGCACCAGCACCTCCTGTGCGCTGAGAATGGCCTCGCCATACTGGCCGGCGTCGTAGCGCGACTGCGCCATGCGCAGCCAGGGCTGCTTGTCGGCCGGGTAAGCGGCGGCCGCCTGCCGCCACAGCCCCAGCGCCGCTTCGCTGCCACCGCTGCCGGCCGCTTGCGCCGCCCTGCCCATCAATTCCTCCATCGAGGGCGGCGCCGCCACGGCGGCGGACTTGGGCGGCGCCGTCGTGCCGCAGGCGCTCAGTGCGCAGGTGCAGAACAGGGTGGCGATGAGCTGGCTGGAAAACGATCGTGTCATGTGAGACTTTCCTGATAAAAAAAGACGCGTTGACGACCAAATTGGCTGGTAATTAATAGTTGCTAATTATCTATTTTTGCGCAGCGTATCACGATTCCAATATGTCCTGCGTTCGATAGAAAATACGCAAAAAGTCACTGTTCATGCACCTTTCCGGGGCATTGCACAATGGCAAACGTACCGTACGCGCCATTCCTCGAGATAATGTTAAGGTGCTTTCAGTTGCGAAAAAGGCACCTGCCGCCATGGTGCAGAACGATGCAAGAACGGTCTTCCAGACTTACCCGCAGTAGCCATAAGCCGGCCCGGAAACGACACTGTTCCGCGCCTTACCTTGTCAGCAAAAAGGGCAATCAATGAGCGTTGCAAATAAATTGTTATGGGGCGAAGGCCTGTTTCTGCGGCCGCAGCATTTTCAGCAGCAGGACCTGTATCACGAGCAGCGGTTGCACGAGAGTGTCAAGGCGCTGCATCCGTATGCCTGGGGCGTGAGCCAGCTGCAGATCGACCGCGATGCGCTCGGCAACAACACGCTGCGGCTGCTGGAACTGGCGCTGGTGTTCCAGGATGGCGAGATTTTCAATGCCGCCGGCGCCGACCAGCTGCCCGACGAGGTCGACCTGAGCAACCTGCAGGCCTCGCAGCAGACGGTCACGTTTTACGCCGCCCTGCCGGCGTTCAAACAGTTCGGCGGCAACTTCGCCGCCTCCGGCCAGCCCAACAGCGCAGCGCGCTATGGCCAGGCCAACCTCAGCACGCCCGACCTGTACACCCAGGCCGCGCAGGCCGAACTGGCCTACCTGAAAAAATCGCTGCGCCTGGTGGCCGAATCGGATCCGCGCGATTCGTACATCAGCTTTCCGCTGCTGCGCCTGCGCCGGCTGTCGACCGGCGGCTTCGAGCAGGATCCTTCCTTCGTGCCGCCCAGCCTGTCGATCCGCAGCGCGCCACTGCTGTTCCTGCAGCTGCGCCGCCTGATCGACGCGCTGCAGGCCAAGGTCAATGCGCTGTATGGCCACCACCGCGAGCCCAGCAAGAGCGTGATCGAATTTCGCTCGGGCGACATGTCCTCGTTCTGGCTGCTGCACACGGCCAGTTCGGCCTTCGCCTCGCTGAGCCATTATTTCCATCATCCGGCGCTGCACCCGGAACGGCTGTACGAACAGCTGCTGGGCCTGGCCGGCGCGCTGATGACGTTTTCGAAAACGCATGCGCTGTCCGACCTGCCGCCCTACCGGCATGCCGATCCGGGACCGCCGTTCGCGCAGCTGCACGCCATCATCCGCGAATTGCTCGATACGGTGATCTCGTCGAAATACTTCGCCATTGCCCTGACGGAAACCAAGCCGTCCTACCATCACGGCAAGCTCGATTCGGAAAAGATCGACGCCAGGACCGCTTTCTACCTGGGCGTGTCGGCCGACCTGCCGGGCGTGGAACTGGTCGACGTGGTGCCGCTGCGCTTCAAGCTGGGCGCGCCCGACGATGTCGAGAAATTCGTCCTGTCGGCCCTGCCGGGCGTGCGCCTGCAGCATGCGCCGCAGGTGCCCGCCGCGGTACCGGTACGCCCCGACATGTTTTACTTCACGATCGACGCCAAGGGCCAGATGTACGAGCGCATGCTGCAGGCGCAGTCCATCCTGATCTATGTCCCGTCCGGCATGCGCGAGCTGAAACTCGAACTGGTCGCCGTCACTTCCTGAGCCTGATGAAACGATGAATCCATCCGCCCCCCCTACCCTGATGTCCGGCGGCCAGGCCGCCCATGCCGCCAGGATCGCTGCCGGTCCCGGTCCCGGTACCGGTACCGAACACACCCTGATGGACCTGATGTACGACGGCTTCTACGCGCTGTTCATGCTGAAAAATGGCAGCGGCCCGCAGGACAACGCCGATTTCATCAGCAAGATGACGCTGTTTCTCGATGAATTCAGCCGCGGCGCAAAAAAACAGGGCGCCTCCGCCGATGACATCGATGCGGCCAAGTACGCCTTTTGCGCGGCGGTCGATGAAATCATCCTGCGTTCGCCCTATGCCATCCGCGACGCCTGGGAGCGGCGCCCGCTGCAGCTGATCCTGTTTGGCGACCAGCTGGCCGGCGAAAATTTCTTTATCCGCCTGGAAGCCTTGCGCGCGCGCGGCAGCGCCCACCTGCAGGCGCTCGAGGTATTCCACATGTGCCTGCTATTGGGCTTCCAGGGCCGCTATATCCTCGAAGGGCCGGAAAAACTCAACTACCTGACGGCGCGCCTGGGCGATGAACTGGCGCAGATGAAAGGCAGGAAAAACGGCTTTGCCCCGCATGCGGAGCGGCCCGACCAGATCATCCACAAGCTGCGCAACAATGTGCCGCTGTGGGTGCTGTGCTCGACCTTTGCGCTGATCTGCGCGCTGGGCTACCTGGGTTTGCGCACCGCGCTGGCGAACCATACCGAACAGCAGATGCATGCTTACCAGGATATCGTCAAACTGGCGCCGCGCGTGGCCAACCTCAGCATTACCTTGCCGTGATGAGCGACCCGGCGCAAGACACCGCCTCCAGCGGCCAGTTCGGCACTGGCCTGGGCCAGCACGCGCGGCTGATCACGCTGAGCACGGCCCAGCCGTCGGCCCAGGCCGACACGCTGATGGCGGAGCAGTTCACCGGCCGCGAAGCGGTCAACGAGCTGTTCCGCTTTGAGGTCGACGCGCTCAGCACCTCCGCATCGCTCGACCTGGCCGCCTTTATCGGCGAGGAAATGACGCTCACGCTGCTGCAGGCGGACGGCAGCACGCGCGCCTGGCACGGCATCTGCACCGATTGCGCGTGGCTCGGGTCCGATGGCGGCGCCGCGCGCTACCGGCTGCGCCTGGAGCCGGCGCTGGCCCTGCTGCGGCTGCGCCGCGACAGCTACATCTTCCAGGACAAGAGCGCGCGCGACATCGTCGGCGAACTGCTGGCCGACTATCCGCAACTGCGCTTCGGCTTCGAGCTTACCCAGGCGCTGGCGCCGCGCCCCGTATGCACCCAGTACCGCGAAAGCGATTTCGACTTTTTCATGCGCCTGCTGGCGGCCGAAGGGCTGAACTGGCGCTTCGAGCATGACCAGGCGGCCGGCGCACAGGCGCAGGGCGAAGGCGGCCAGGCGCGCCACAAACTGGTGATTTTCGACAGCAAGGCCAGCGCGCCCGACACGCCGGGCGGCGCCGAACTGCGCTTTCACGGCGTGCGCGCCACCGACAGCGACGATGCGATCGACCGCTTTGGCGCGCGGCGCCAGGTGCGGCCGAATGCGGTCAGCATCAGCAGCTGGGATCCGCAGCAGGTGACGGCGCCAGCAGCCGAACAGGCCTCCGCCCTCGACGCGGGCAGCCTGCCGCAACTGGCTGTGCATGACGGCGCCGGCGAGCGGCGCCATGGCGACCGGGCGGCGGCAGGCACGCACGGCGAACGCATGCTGCAGGCGCTGGAACTGGAGAACAAGCAGTTCGACGGCAGTGGCGCGGTGCGCCGCATGGCCGCCGGCCACGCCTTCCGCCTGCTGCAGCACGAACACTACGCGCCAGGCGCCAACCAGTTCACGCTGCTGTGGGTGGAGCACCGGGCGCGCAACAACACCGGCCCCGCCGGCGGCCTGGGCGGCGCGCTGTCGGGCCTGGCCAGGCTGGCCGGCATTGCCGGCCTCGATGGCGTGGCCGGATGGATCGCCGGCCAGATCGAACCGGGCACCTACCAGAACCGCTTTGCCTGCGTGCGCAGCAGCGTCGCCCTGGTGCCGCCGGCCGCTGCCGCGCGCGCGCCGGCGGTGGCGCTGGGACCGCAGACGGCGCTGGTGGTGGGACTGGCCGACAGCGTGGCGACCACCGGCCGCGACCACCAGGTGCGCATCCAGTTTGCCTGGCAGCGTGGCGCGGCGCCCAATCCGGGCGGCCTGGCGCACAACACCGACCAGCAGGGCAACGCGCCGGGCAACGAAGCTTCGGGCACCTGGGTGCGCGTGGCCGAGGCGCTGGCCGGGCCGAACTGGGGCTCGCAATTCACGCCACGCCTGGGCACCGAAGTGCTGGTCGACTTCATCGAAGGCGACATCGACCGCCCGCTGGTGGTGGCCCAGCTGTACACGGGCAGCGATGCGCCGCCGTATGCGGCCGGCGTCGATTCGGGCGTCAACCATGCCGGCACGCTGTCCGGCATGCACAGCAATAATTTCGACGGCGCCGGCTACAACCAGTGGGTGCTCGACGACACGCGCGGCCAGCTGCGCACCAGGCTGGCGTCCAGCAGCGCCGCCACCGAACTGAGCTTGGGCTACCTGGTGCAACAGGCGGGAGCCACGGCCCAGCGCGGCACGTACCGCGGCAGCGGCTTTGAATTGCGCACCGACGGCTGGGGCATGCTGCGCGCCGGGCAAGGCCTGCTGATCACCACCAGCGCGCGCCAGCAGCAGGCGGCCGGCGTCGCATCGAGCCAGTTCGACAGCAAGGAAGCGCAGACCCTGCTGCGCGCCGCCGGCGAGCTGGGCAAGACACTGGCGACAGCGGCCGGCCAGCAGAAGGCCCTGTTCAGCAAGGTCGCGAACCAGGCTCAGGACGACATGCTGCGCCTGATCGACCCGCAGCAGGACGGCAAGCACCCGGCCAGCATCGGCGGCCAGGAAGCGTTCAAGGCGGGCAACGGCGCGCGCGCGGTCGATGGCACCCAGCCGGTGGAACAGTTCGCCAAACCGCTGGTGCTGATGGAGGGACCGAACAGCATCAACTGGGCGACGCCGGCGTCGACGCTGCTGTTTGCCGCCGAGCAGCTGCACTGCAGCGCGCAAACGGACCTGCATATCACAGCCGGCAAGACCGTGGCCTCGGTGGCGGCCAATGCCGCCACCCTGTTTAGCCACGACGGCGGCATCAAGGCGTTCGCCGCCAACGGCCCGGTTTCCCTGCAGGCCCATACCGACCAGCTGGAGATCCTGGCCGACCAGGCCATCAAGGTGATCTCGGTGGCCGACGCCATCGACATCAAGGCCAGCCAGAAGATCGTGCTGCAGGCAGGGCAATCGTCGATCACGCTCGAGGGCGGCGACATTACCTTCCGCTGTCCCGGCAATTTCACGGCCCGGGGCGGGCAGCATGTCTTCAGTGGCGGCGCCAGCGCCGCCGCGGCACTGCCGCCGCTGCCGGACAGCCGGCTCAAGCTGTTCGACGAAGGCTTCGTGCTGAAGGACCGCGACACGGGCGAGCTGATGCCGCGCCAGCCCTACCGCGTCAAGCGCGCCGACGGCAGCTACGAAACCGGCATGACCGACGAGAAAGGCCTGACCCACATCGTGGCGGCCGCCGCCGTCGAGGCGCTGGTAATCGAACTGCTCAAGTCGCCGGGCCAGCCCCGGCAGGAGGCCGGCGCGCCACCGCCCGCATCCGCGCCGGCCCCCACCACCGCGCCGCCGGCCGGCCGCGCGCCCGCCCCGTCGCCAGGCGCCAGGGCGCCGCAGCGCCCGCCACCGGCCAGGCCGGAACCGGCATTCAAGGAAAAAGGCACGTCGAGCACCAGCCCGGTCGACCACAAGCAACGCAAGGAGGTACTGATCAAGCGCCCGGCGTGCTGGATCGAGGACTACGAAAAGGAGATTGCGGTGTCCAGCGTGCCGCGCTACAACAACACCTTTGGTGCCGACGGCGCCGCACACGACTATTTCGATACCGTGCGCTACAAGATCTATGTTGCCGTCAAATCCAATACCAGCATCATCGCCGAGCTGCGCGTCAAGGTAGTGACGGTGCTGTCGGCCGACGACCAGGCGCTGGAGCAGCGCGAGAAAGGCAGCGAACAGGCGGCCACCAGGGCCAGGCAGCGCGCCGCCGTCATCAAGTACGTCAAGGGCGTCGCCACCACGGGGCTGGAATCGCACTGGAACAACCGCTTCTGCATGGAAATCAACGATCCGGAATGCGGCACGCGCACCTTGCCCATCGTTTACCGCGTCGTGTATGTGGAAAGCAACCAGCACTACACGATGCAGATCCACAAGCGCTACGAGCGCGAAGGCGTGACCGGTACCGTGATCGACGTCTCGATGGCCACCAACGCACAGACGCACGCGCACGAATTCGGCCATTGCTACGGCATCCCCGACGAATACTCGTATGTCGATGGCGATGACGAAACGGTCAGGTACGTCAAGCCGGACGGCAGCTGGGATGCGCCGGTGCCGGCCCTGGCGGACGCCAAGGAACCGGAGCCGAAAGACGCCAACATGATGAATGCCTACGGCTCCACCATCCTGTATCACCGGCATGCCTGGCAGATCGCGATCGAAGTACAGGCCTTGCTGCGGGCGAAAATCGGACGGAAAATCACATGCGATATCATCCTCAACGGCTCCTGAGCGGGCTGCTTGCAATTTTTTTACATGTCACAGGAAACGCCATGCCGAACGAAGTCTTGACCGTCAGCGCCCATTGCCCCGACAACCCCGCCTGCATCTTCACGGGCAGCGACATGCGCATCGAGGTCGTCATCCGCAATACCGGCACGCAGGCGATCGGCTATCCGCTCGACTACCTGCAGCAGCGCGGCCCCAACCTGCGCCTGACCGACAATCCCAGCGAACGCAGCCAGGTCCTGAAAACGGGACTGGCCGACCATGCCCTCAAACGCAGCTTCACCACCATCGCGCCGGGGCAATCGGTGGCGCTGCACAGCATCATCAAGAACAGCGAGCTGCTGATGTTCCGGCACGAATTCGTCGATGTTACCGCCGAGATCGGCGTGTCGGCCGCGGTACGGGTGGGGGATGCGGAAGAACTGCTGGCGTTCAAGGGGGGAGCGAGGGTGAAGATTGTGGGGAGGGATACGCTGGAGCGTGAAGGTAGTGGCGCTGGTGGCGGGCGCTGAGGCTTGATGTAGCTGGCGGGACGGCGCGGGGTGCGCTGGCCGCCACTGCACGAGATGAGGGACGGCATTGGCCGCTGCGCGGCCAACGGCGCCGCGCGGAGCGCGGCAGATGGGCGATTCGGAGAGCCTGCGCGGCCCTTCAGGGCGCGCAGGCTCTCCGAATCCCGCCGTCTGCGTCCGCCACAAACAAAAAAGCCTCCCGCAGGGGAGGCTTTTTTGTTTGATTCTGGCGGAGACGGTGGGATTCGAACCCACGATACAGGTATAAGCCGTATGCATCCTTAGCAGGGATGTGCCTTCGGCCACTCGGCCACGTCTCCTAGCTGATCACTCAACTATGTCGCTTCAGTAAGTTGCGCTGCAGCGACGAACGTCATAATATCGACTGCACCCCCTTTGGTCAAGGGCGTGCGGCGATATTTTTGCATCTTTAGGCTTTTTCCAGCTCGAACGCCTTGTGCAGGGCGCGCACGGCCAGCTCCATGTACTTTTCGTCGATCAGGACCGAGATCTTGATTTCCGAGGTCGAGATCATCATGATGTTGATGCTCTCTTCCGACAGGGTACGGAACATCTGCGAGGCCACGCCGACATGGCTGCGCATGCCCACGCCGACCACCGACAGTTTCGACACCTTGGCGTCGCCGGTGATGCTGGCCGCGCCCAGTTGTTCGCGGTTCGCTTCCAGCACGGCCAGCGCGCGCGCATATTCGCCGCGCGAGACGGTGAAGGTGAAGTCCGTTTTGCCGTCGACCGACTGATTCTGTATGATCATGTCGACCTCGATATTGGCGTCGGCCACCGGTCCCAGGATGTGGTAGGCCACGCCCGGGCGGTCAGGCACGCCGAGCACGGTGATTTTGGCTTCGTCGCGGTTGAAGGCGATGCCGGAGATAACTGCTTGTTCCATGTTGGTGTCTTCCTCAAACGAAATCAGGGTGCCCGAATTGGTTTCTATTTCCAAAGGCAGCATCGGGTCGGTCAGCGACGACAATACGCGCGTCGGGACGCGGTAGTTGCCGGCGAATTCCACCGAACGGGTCTGCAGCACTTTGGAGCCCAGCGAAGCCAGTTCCAGCATTTCTTCAAAGGTGATGGTCTTCAGGCGGCGCGCCTCGGAGACCACGCGCGGATCGGTCGTGTAGACGCCGTCCACATCGGTAAAGATCAGGCATTCCTGCGCCTTCATGGCGGCGGCAATTGCCACCGCCGAGGTGTCGGAACCGCCGCGGCCCAGGGTCGCGATATTGTCGTTCTCGTCGACGCCCTGGAAACCGGTAATGATGACAATCTTGCCGGCATCGAGATCGCGTTTGACTTTTTCGTCATCGATCGACTGGATGCGGGCCTTGGTAAAGGCGGAATCGGTTTTGATCGCGACTTGCCAGCCAGCATAGGATACGGCTTGTTTGCCGATCGCCAGCAGTGCCATCGACAATAGGCCGACGGACACCTGTTCGCCTGTCGAGGCGATCATGTCAAGTTCACGCGGATCGGGTTGATCCATGATTTCCCTGGCCAGTCCAATCAGGCGGTTGGTCTCGCCCGACATGGCGGATGGCACCACCACGATTTGATGCCCGGCGTCGTGCCACTTGGCAACGCGCTTGGCGACATTCTTGATACGGTCAGTCGAGCCCATCGACGTACCGCCATATTTGTGGACGATTAAAGCCATAAGAGTGAAGTTTCCGCTCAAGAAGAATAAAAAAGAGGGCTTTACTCTACATGCCGCAATGCAAAATAACAAGCTATTAAGCGCATTAGCTCATACCGATTGCGCATATGGAAATAACCGATCCATGCAGTGTGCAAGCTTGCGCGCACCGCATGGCAGGCCGCTCAGACGGCGGTCCAGCGCAGGTTCACGCGTGGCTGCTCCGGCAAACCGAGGCAATGGCAATCGAGGCCGATGCCGGCCGCATACAGCAATTGTTGCGCCGCACAGACAAGCGGCAGCCGCTCGCGCTCCCAGGCCGGCACGTCGAACGCCTGGTAGTGGTATTTGAGGCTCTTGGTCGGACGGTTGTGCGCCAGCTTCAGGCGCTCGCCGCCCTGGCGGAAATCGATCGTCAGCCGCTGCGCCTTGAGCCAGGCCATATCGATGCCCTGCCCGCCCTCTTCCACCTGGTCGAAATGCAGCACGCCGCCATACGCGGGGAACGCCAGGCTGGCCTCGCCCTGCCAGTGGAAATCCTGGCCCGCCTTTTCCAGGCCCGGGACATTCGCGTCATCACGCTCGCGCATGCCGGCCAGGTCCGCCAGCTTGGGCGTCAGGTACAGCCGGTCGCGGTGGCGCCGCACGTGGCATTCCGGGTGCGTCACCAGCAGCTGCGCATCGGGCCGCGCTTCCAGCAGCTGCGCCAGCATCTCGGCCAGCCACGCGGTCGACGGCATGCGCAGGCCGCGCGTGCCGAACCAGTGGCGCAGCAGGTTGTAGCAGCGGTCCAGGCTCAATTCGCGCAGTTTGCCAAGCTCGATGCAGTCGCCATCGAGGCAGTTGGCCAGATCCTGCGTGGCCAGCTCCGTCAGCAGGCGCTGCGCCGACTGCGCATGCTGGGCGCTGCGCGCAAAGCGCTCCTGGAAGCCGGGAAACGCCTTGGCCAGCACCGGCATCACCTGGTGGCGCAAGGCATTGCGGGCAAAGCGCGCGTCGTCGTTCGACTCGTCGTGGATATGCGCGATGCCATGTTTTGCCACATACGCTTCCAGCTGCTTGCGCGACACCGGCAGCAGCGGGCGCGCCATCACCAGGTCGGGATTGGCCAGCAATTCCGGTGCGCTGTTGGCGCCATCCATGCCCGACAGACCGGCCGTCCCCGAGCCGCGCAGCAGCTGCAGCAGCACGGTTTCGGCCTGGTCGTCCTGGTGGTGCGCGGTCAGCAGCAGGCGCACGCCGTGCTGCGCACACAGGGCGCCCAGGGCGGCATAGCGGCGCTTGCGGGCCGCTTCCTCGGTGCCGGTCTTCGGATTGATCTCGATGCTGACGCGGGCGGCCTCGAATGGCACATTCATGCTGGCGCAAAGTGTCTCGCAATGCGCCAGCCAGGCGTCGGCGTTGGCGCTCAGGCCATGGTGCACATGGAAGGCATGCAGGCTGACGCCTTCTTCGCGCGACCAGGCGTGCGCCAGGTGCAGCAGGGCCGAGGAATCGAGGCCGCCACTGAGGGCGATGGCTATTGTCTGGCCGGGCTGGGGCGCGCAGTCGTGCAGCGCGCGGGCAAAGATGTCGGCGACGCTGGCGGTTTGGTGGTTTTTCAATGGATGCTCCGGGAATGCAAAGAGGGACAGGCAGGTAGTCGAAGATGTTCGGCTACCTGCCTGTCCCTGGTGTTTTTACTGTCATGTCACGTCAGCCATGTCGGATTACGTCATGTCGGATTACGCTGCGCTAATCCGACCTACCCGACCTACCCGACTGACTTACTCGCTCGGCGTCGTCTCTTTGAACTTGCCATAGCTCAGCAGCTTTTCATGGCGCGCTTGCAGCAGGTCCTTGGTTTTCATGCCCTGGAACTGGCGCAGGGTGTCGGCCAGCGCGCGTTTCAACAGGGTCGCCATCTGTTTCGGATCGCGGTGGGCGCCGCCCAGCGGTTCGTTGATGATCTTGTCGATCAGGCCCATGGCTTTCAGGCGGTGCGCGGTCAGGCCCAGCGCTTCGGCCGCGTCGGCGGCGCGCTCGGCGCTCTTCCACAGGATCGAGGCGCAGCCTTCCGGCGAGATCACGGCATAGGTCGAGTATTGCAGCATCAGCACCGCGTCGCCGACGGCAATCGCCAGCGCGCCGCCGGAACCGCCTTCGCCGATGATGGTGGCGATCAACGGCACTTTCAGTTCGGCCATCACGTACAGGTTGTGGCCGATGGCTTCGGACTGGCCGCGCTCTTCCGCGTCGATGCCGGGGAAGGCGCCGGGCGTGTCGACAAAAGTGAAGATCGGCAGGTTGAATTTCTCGGCGACCTTCATCAGGCGCATCGCCTTGCGGTAGCCTTCCGGTTTCGGCATGCCGAAGTTGCGCATGGCGCGCTCTTTCGTGTCGCGGCCCTTCTGGTGGCCGATCACCATGCACGGCTGGCCGTTGAAGCGGGCCAGGCCACCGACCACGGACAGGTCGTCGGCGTAGCTGCGGTCGCCATGCAGTTCGTGGAAATCGGTAAAGATTTCGTTCACGTAGTCCATGGTGTACGGGCGCTGCGGATGGCGCGCGATCTGCGCCACTTGCCATGGCGTCAGCTTGGCGTAGATATCCTTGGTCAGCTGCTGGCTCTTCTTGGCCAGGCGGTCGATCTCTTCGGAGATATCGACGGCCGAATCGTCTTGCACGAAGCGCAACTCTTCGATCTTGGAATCGAGTTCGGCGATCGGCTGTTCAAAATTGAGGAAAGTCGTTTTAGTCATTGTACCTCCAGGGTTTTACCAGCCACGGCGCCAGGGCGCGCGGCATTATTGATGGTTATTTTACCGTACCGGCTCATGCGCCGGGGGTTGCATCGCTTGTGGAAGCGGCTGCAGCAGGATCGAGGCTGCGCCATAAATACCAGGTGGCCACGGTGCGCCACGGTTCCCAATTGGCGGAAACCTCGCGCGCATCGCTGCGGGAAACAGGTTCGCCCGAAAAATAATTGACGCTGATGCCCTGGATCAGGCCAGGGTCATCGAGTGGCAGCACGTTCGGACGCAACAGATTAAAAATCAGGAACATCTCGGCGGTCCAGCGGCCGATGCCGCGGATCTGCACCAGCTCGGCGATCACGGCTTCGTCATCCATCTCGCCCCACTGGTTCGCGTGCACGCGCTTGGCCTTGAAATGGTCGGCCAGGTCGAGAATATATTCGGTCTTGCGCTTGGACAAGCCGCAGGCCGATAACTGCTCGGCGCCCGCCTTGAGCACCTGCGACGGCGTGCATTTCGGGCAGGCCAGCAGCAGCTTTTTCCAGGCCAGGTCGGCCGCCTTGGGCGTGATCTGTTGCCCCACCAGCGAGCGGGCCAGGGTGGTAAACGGGTCGCTATGGCCGACCAGGTGCAGGTCGCCAAATTGCGGGATCAGCTTTTTCATGATGCGGTCGCGCTTCATCAGCTCGATCTTCGCCTGTTCCCAGTAGGACGGCACCTGGATTACCTGCGCCGCGGCCGCCGTGCCGGGGGCTTCCCCGTTGTCCCTGGTGTCTGACATCATGCGCGGCGCCAGTTGGTCGAGCCGTCAGGCTTGTCTTCCAGGATGATGCCCGCTTGCAGCAGTTCGGCGCGGATCTTGTCGGACTCGGCAAAGTCGCGCGCCTTTTTGGCGGCGCTGCGCGCGGCAATCGCCTGCTCGATACTGGCCGCTTCGTCGCTGCCGGCAGCAGCCGAACCCACGGTCGCCTGCAGGAATTGCTGTGGCGTGCGTTCGAGCAAGCCCAATACGCCGGCCAGGCCCTTGAGTTGACGCGCCAGCGCCGGCGACTTGCTCTTGTTTACTTCCGTTGCCAGGTCAAACAAAGCGGCCACCGCCAGCGGCGTATTGAAGTCGTCGTCCATCGCTTCGCGCACACGCACGGCGTGCGCCTCGCTCCAGTCGATTGCGCCCGCTTCCACCGCTACCCCGGCCAGCGCCGTGTACAGGCGCGTCAGGGCCAGGCGCGCGTCGTCCAGGTGCACGTCGGAATAATTCAATGGGCTGCGGTAATGCGCGCGCAGGATAAAGAAGCGGATCACTTCGGCGTCGAACTTCTGCAGCACTTCGCGGATGGTGAAGAAATTGCCCAGGGACTTGGACATTTTTTCATTGTCCAAGCGCACGAAGCCGTTGTGGATCCAGTAGTTGACGCTGGTGTGGCCAAACGCGCCTTCGGACTGGGCGATCTCGTTTTCATGGTGCGGGAACTGCAGGTCGGCGCCGCCACCGTGGATGTCGAACTGTTCGCCCAGCAGCGCGCACGCCATGGCCGAGCATTCGATATGCCAGCCCGGACGGCCCTTGCCCCATTTCGAGTCCCATTTGACTTCTTCGGGTTCCGACTCTTTGGAAGACTTCCACAGCACGAAGTCGAGCGGATCGCGCTTGCCCGTATTGACATCGACGCGCTCGCCCGCGCGCAGGTCGTCGAGCGACTTGCCCGACAGCTTGCCGTAGCCGGGGAAATTGCGCACGGCGTAATTGACGTCGCCATCCTCGCCCTGGTAGGCCAGGTTATTGCTTTCCAGGCGCTCGATCAGGCTCAGCATCTGCGGCACGTATTCGGTGGCGCGCGGCACGTGATCCGGCGTCAGGATGCCCAGCGCGGCCGTGTCTTCGTCCATGTAGCGGGTAAAGCGCGTGGTCAGCTGCGAGATGGTCTCGCCGTTTTCCACCGCGCGGCGGATGATCTTGTCGTCGATATCCGTAATATTGCGCACGTAGGTCACGTCGAAGCCTGACGCTTTCAGCCAGCGGTAAATGACGTCAAACGCCATCATCATGCGCGCGTGGCCGATATGGCAGTAATCGTAGATGGTCATGCCGCACACATACATGCGTACCTTGCCCGCTTCCATCGGGACAAAGACCTGCTTTTCGCGTGCCAGGGTGTTATAAATCTTCAGATCGCTCATCGTACTTTACTGGTGGAGCGGCAGCGCGCCTGGGCAAAACGACAGACAGGCGCGGACACCGGTGGTGCCGCGCCACTGAACCGCCGTGTGCGCCGAGACTCTACTGCCCGCTATATTGTTGTTCTTGTTTGTTAGAATTAGGCGTTAGCGGGCAAGTATAACATTGATAAAAACCATACTGGCCCGATATGAATCAGGTTTTTACGAAGTTCAAGCGAAGTTCAACACTTCTTTCGCTTCTTTACAATTCGAACAAGTTTAAAGAAAAATAACGATCAAGGACACCGATATGCAAGAAACCAAATCCCCGCGCCTGCCTTTCCTGGCCCGCTTCTTCACGCTGTTTGCGGGCCTGACCCTGGGCGGCGCCGTGGTGGCAGCCAATCCTGGCGCGCTCGACCCGGCCCCGCACGTGGCCCTGAAAACCAATATGGGCGAGATCGTGCTGGAACTGAACCAGGAAAAAGCGCCGAAAAGCGTGGCGAACTTCCTGCAATATGTTAACAGCGGTTTCTACAAGGGCACCGTGTTTCACCGCGTGATCGACGGCTTCATGATACAGGGCGGCGGCTTCGACAAGAACATGAAACAGAAAACCACCAAGCCGGCGATCCGGAATGAAGCGAAAAACGGCCTGCAGAACGTGACCTACAGCATCGCCATGGCGCGCACCGGCGACCCGCATTCGGCCACCTCGCAGTTCTTCATCAACGTCGGCGACAACGGCGCACTCGACTACCCGGGCCGTGACGGTTTCGGCTATACGGTGTTCGGCAAGGTCGTCAGCGGCATGGACGTGGTCGACAAGATCAAGGCCGTGCCGGTGGCCGACAAGGGTCCGCACCAGAACGTGCCGGTGACTCCGGTGGTGATCGAATCGGCGACCGTGCTCAAACAAGCGCCCGCAAAACTGTAAAATAGCGTTTTTGCCGCCCCGGCTTGCTCCGGTTTGCCAGGGCACGAAATATTTCATCCAAACAAAAGGACTATCATGACTTCCGTAATCATCACCACCAACCTGGGCAAGATCACCGCTGAACTGGACGCTGAAAAAGCACCGAAGACGGTTGCCAACTTCTTGGCCTACATGGAAGCGGGCCACTACAACAACACGATTTTCCACCGCGTGATCGACGGCTTCATGATCCAGGGCGGCGGCTTCGAGCCAGGCATGAAACAGAAACCGGCCGACACCACGGTCGAAAACGAAGCCAAGAACGGCCTGAAAAACGATACCTACACGCTGGCCATGGCCCGTACCTCGGACCCGCACTCGGCATCGGCCCAGTTCTTCATCAACATCAAGAACAACAGCTTCCTCGACTATCCAGGCCAGGACGGCTGGGGCTACGCCGTGTTCGGTAAAGTTACCGAAGGCAAGGAAGTGGTCGACGCCATCCGCGCCGTGAAAACCACGCGCGCCGGCATGTTCGCCGATGTACCGACCACCGATGTCATCATCGAAAAAGTCGAAGCAGCATAATTGAAGCAAGCAGCATCATGAATCACAGGCATTGCCGCGTTCTTCCTTCCATGCAAACTATCGATCAGGGGAGCGTTGAACGATGACAATGCCTGCCGCACTCTTCATTTCCGACCTGCATCTGCAGAGCTCGCATCCGCGCACCAGCGCCGCCTTTCTGTCGTTCCTTGAACACCATGCGCAATACGCGCGCGCGCTGTATCTGCTGGGCGACCTGTTCGAATACTGGGCCGGCGACGATGACCTGGAAGATCCTTTCAATGCGCGCATGACGGCAGCGATCCGCGCCGTCAGCGATGCTGGCGTGCATGTCTACTGGATCGCCGGCAACCGCGATTTCCTGGTCGGCTCCGGCTTTGCCGCCGCCGCCGGCGCCACCCTGCTCAGCGAGCCGCATGTGGCCACCATCGCCGGCCGGCGCATCGTGCTGGTGCATGGCGACGCCGAATGCACGAACGACGTGACCTACATGGAATTTCGCGCGATGGTGCGCCAGCCGGCGTGGCAACAACAATTCTTATCGATGCCGCTGGCGCAGCGCAAGGCCATTATCGACGGCATGCGCAAGAACAGCCGCGAGCACAACGGCGAAAAGTCGATGGAGATCATGGATGTCACGCCAGGCGCCGTGGCCCAGGTCTTTGCCGAACACGCCAGTACCGTGATGATCCACGGCCATACGCACCGCCCGGCCCTGCATGCGGTGGACGGCACCTTGCGCTATGTGTTGCCGGACTGGGAATGCGATGCTGAACCAACGCGCGGCGGCTGGATCGCCGTCGATCAGCGTGGCGAGATTACACGCCATGGCCTGGACGGCGAGATTATCGACTAGCCTGGCGCCGACGCCGGCACGGGAAGCTGTCTGACACGAGCGTCACGGTGGCTCTGCTGTAATGGCGGCATGTCCAATCACCATATCGGCACCGCCGGCTGGGGCATCTCCAGCGCGGCCGCAAACAGTTTCCCCGGCGACGGCAGCCATCTGCAGCGCTACGGGCAGGTGCTCAACTGCGCCGAAATCAATACCTCGTTCTACCGCCCGCACCAGCCAACGACCTATGCGCGCTGGGCCGACAGCGTGCCCGGACACTTTCGCTTCAGCGTCAAGCTGCCGCGCACCATCACGCATGAATTGCGTCTGAAAAATTATGCGGCGCAACTGGAACGCTTTGCCGGCGAAGTGGCGCACCTCGGAGACAAGCTGGGCTGCGTGCTGGTGCAACTGCCGCCCAGCCTGCGATTCGATGCGGCCGTGGCCGGCACTTTTTTCAGCGACTTGCGCGGGTATTTCACTGGCATGCTGGCATTCGAGGCGCGCCACGCCAGCTGGTTCGGCGAAGCCGCCACGGCCCTGCTGCGCGAACGGCAGATCACGCGCGTGCGCGCCGATCCGCCCGCCGGCCAGCCCGGGCCGCACGAGCCGACCACCGAGGTGGCCTATATCCGCCTGCATGGCAGCCCGAAGATCTATTACTCGGACTATCCGGCCGAATTTCTCGATGCGCTGGCGCTTGAACTGCAGACGCAAGCGGCGGCTGGCAGCTGGTGCATCTTCGACAATACGGCGTCCGGCGCCGCGCTGCCGAACGCGCTGGACCTGCGGGCGAGGCTCAAGGCAGCGGCGTCTGGACGATAGCCTGCGCCGTGTAGCCATACAAGGTGCCATTGGCAAAGGCCAGTGCGCTGACGGCCGGATACCCCCAGCCCAGTTGCGGCGTTGAAATCACGCCGGCCGGATCGATCTTGCGCACCCTGCCCTGGCCGCCCAGGTACAGATTATCGGCGGCATCGATCGCCAGCGGGAAGACATCGGAATAAGGCAAGCTGCCGGTACCGGGCGCACCGTCCTTGTTCTCGCTTTGCGATGGAATGCCGGCAAACAGCGACACGGCGCCGGCGCGCGTGACCTTGTAGATGACGCGGTTATACACGTCTTCGAAAAACAGCGCGCCCTGGCGGTCGAAGACCATTTTGGCTGTCGGCACCACGCCGGCCTCGACGGATTTTCCGCCCAACACACTCATCACCTGCTGGAAGTCGACAAACAGGGTGAACTCGCCTCCGGGGACGCGCCGATAGATACCGACGCTGGCGTTGCTGGCCCAGACGAAGTTGTTGTCCTTGTCGATCGCCAGGGCAAAGCGCGTGCCGCTCGACCCTGGCAGGATGCCGACGGTGGTAACGATGCCCTGCTGGTCGATCTTGCGCAAAACCGGACTGAGGCGCTGCTCGGACTGGTCTGCAAAATACAGGACGCCATCCTTGTCGAACGCCAGTGCCACCGGCCCGCGCAGGTTGGCGGTGGCACGCGGGCCATCGAAGGTGCCCTGGCTGCCGGCTACGCCGGCATATGTGCTGACGGTGCCGTCCGGCGCGATGCGGCGAATGATCTTGTTGATGTCGTCAGCCACGTAGACGTTGCCTGCGGCGTCCGTCACCATCGCGCGCGCCGCTCCGATCGTCAGCCGCGCCGACGCGCCTGCGCCATCAGTCAGTCCCATGTGTCCGCTCAATTGCGGCAAGACCGACAATTTCCCATTCTGATCGAGCTTGTTGAGGACATGGTTGCCTTCGTCATACGCGATCACCGCTCCGTCTGCATTAACCATCAGTTGATTGAACTGTCTTGCGCTGACGTACTGGCCATCGGCTTCCTGGCTACCTTGCACCAGCACTGTCGTGACCGTGCCGTCCGCTTGCATTTTGCGAATGGTGCTGCCGTCGGCAAGCAGCACATTTCCAGCCTGGTCAAAGTCGATGCCGCGCAAGCGGACAAACGTGGCCCGCCTGCCAATGCCATCAAACCGCTGTGGCACAAGGTGATCGCCAGCGATCGCCGTAGCAATGCCATTCTGGATACGGAACAGATAGCGGCCATTATTTTCGGTGAAATAGATATCGCCCTGCGGACTGACGGCGATGCGGGCAATGCGTCGATAGTCGGTCGGAATGTCGGCCATGGCGGCGAATGTCCATTGCAGCGTGCTCACTACGCCGGCCGCACTGACGCGGCGTATCGCATTGGTCTGGGTATCGGCCACCAGCATATCGCCATTCGTATCGCTAGCGATGGTACCCAGCGTGCCGAAGCTGGCCTGGGTGCCAGTGCCATCCACTACCGGACGCTGCAGCTCCAGGCCATACTGATCGCAGCCGGCACGGCGCTGTCCGGCCACCGTGCTGACCACGCCGGCAGGGGAGACCTTGCGTAGCAATGCGCTGCAGAAATCGCTGACAAAAATATTGCCTTGACGGTCAATCGCCAGGCGCGAACCCGCGACAAAGGTGAATGTGGCGCTGGCCGCATTGCCGTCATCGGATCCGCGCTTTCCTGGCACACCGGCCAGGCGGCTGATGCCGCCGTCCGGCGTCAGCTTGTGGATGACCTGATTGGCCGAATCGGCAATATAGATATTGCCGCTTGCATCGCGCACTAGGCCGGCTACCTGCTGGATGGGCTCCTGCACGCCAGCCAGCACTACCGGCAAGCAGCGCACGGCAACCGCGGTGACATCACTGCTGCCCACCTTCGCCGCGCCGTTCGACACGCTGCAGGCAAGTCCTGCGGACGCTTGCTCCAGCCGGACCTCGAAAGCAGTGTCCGCCAACAGCTTGCCGGGGAATGTGAAAGCGCCATTCGCTGCCAGGGTTACCTTCTCCGCGCCGTTGGCCAGCACAACCGTGGCGCCGGAGGTCATGCCGCTGACTGTGCCGCCAAGCGTGTAGCGAGCTGCCTCGGGCACCGGCGTTGGCACTGGCGGCGTTACGCCACTGCCATTGTCAATGCTGCCGCCGGAACCGCCGCCGCATGCGGCCAGGCTGATAGCCAGCGCAGACGCACAGGTCGCGCGGGCAAATGAAGTTCTGACGGTGAATAATTTTTTTGACATCGCAGCTTTCATGGCATGTCCTCTGTGTCGACAGATGAGATAAATTTTCCAAAAGAAATATTTTACATTTTCTCAATACTTAAAAGCCATCTATTATTGACACTTATATTTTTACTGTTATAGTTAACTACAACACCAAATAACCAGTAAGTCATCTCAAGGAGCCGCGATGTTTTCCTCCCTACCCTTGCCGGAGCGCATCCCATGAGCGCCTCCTGGCACGACAATAGCCCGATCTACCGCCAGTTGAAGGCCAAGGTGATCGGCATGATGCTGGACGGCGCGCTGCAGTCCGGCGACGCCCTGCCCTCGGTGCGCCAGGTGGCGGCCGACTATCAACTCAACCCCATCACCGTGTCGCGCGCCTACCAGGAACTGGTGGACGAGGCGCTGGTGGAAAAACGCAGAGGACTTGGCATGTATGTACTGGAAGGCGCCCGCGACAAACTGCTGGCCAGCGAACGCGAACGCTTCATGCGCGAAGAGTGGCCGGCGATGCTTGAACGCATCGCGCGCCTGGGCCTGGATGTGGAACAGCTGCTGCTGTCCAGCAAAGGAGGCGGCGCATGAATACGGAACTCGACAAACACAGCGTGATCAGCGCGCGCGCCCTGCGCAAGCAGTACGGCAAGCACGCCGCGCTCGATGGCGTCAGCTTCGATATCGCGCCCGGGCGCATCGTCGGCCTGATCGGCCCGAACGGCTCGGGCAAGACCACCACCCTGAAGGCCATCCTGGGACTGACGGGTTTTGAGGGCGAGCTGTCGGTGCTGGGCCGCGACCCGCGCCTGCAGCGCGACGCACTGATGGAAGACGTGTGCTTTATCGCCGATGTGGCAATCCTGCCGGGCTGGCTGAAGGTGGGCGATGCGGTCGATTTCGTGGCCGGCGTGCATCCGCGCTTTGACCGCAGCAAGGCCGAACGCTATCTGGCGCTGACCAAACTGTCGCCGAAAATGAAGGTAAGGTCCATGTCCAAGGGGATGGTGGTGCAGCTGCACCTGGCGCTGGTGATGGCGATCGACGCGAAACTGCTGGTGCTCGACGAGCCGACCCTGGGCCTCGATATCCTGTACCGCAAGCAGTTTTACCAGAACCTGCTGGAAGACTATTTTGACGAAAACAAGACCATCGTCATCACCACCCACCAGATCGAGGAGGTCGAGCATATTCTCAGCGACCTGATGTTCATCCGCGACGGCAGGATCGTGCTGGCCGCCTCGATGGAAGAAGTGGGCGAGCGCTACACCGAGGTGATGGTCGGCCCGCAGCAGCTCAATGCGGCGCGCGCCTTGCAGCCGCTCGGCGAACGCAGCGTGTTCGGCAAATCGGTGATGCTGTTTGACGGCGTATCGCGCGAGCAACTGGCGCCGCTGGGAGAACTGCATGCGCCCAGCCTGGCCGACCTGTTTGTCGCCACCATGAAAGGATCGTACCCATGAGCACCACTGTTACCAACAAGATGAGCTGGCTGGTCCGGCGCGAGCTGTGGGAACACAAGGGCATGCTGCTGTGGACGCCCGTGCTGATCGGCATCGTGATGACGCTGCTGGGCACCCTGCTGACGGCCGCCACCGTTGCCAATACCAAGCTGAAAACGGCGCTGACCGTCAACGGCGAGCCGGTCTCGTGGAGTGCCATCTTCAACACCATGTCGTTTGCGCCGCACCGCAAGCAGATCCTGGAAACGGTGGCCAACCATTACACCAACGTGGCCGCGCCGCTGTTCCTGGCGCTGGGCTTCCTGGTGTTTTTCTATTGCCTGGGCGCCCTGTACGATGACCGCCGCGACCGCAGCGTGCTGTTCTGGAAGTCGCTGCCCGTATCGGACACGCAGACCGTGCTGTCGAAAGTGATCATCGCGCTGCTGGTGGCGCCGCTGATCGTGCTGGCCACGGCCAGCCTGACCGCGCTGGCGCTGCTGCTGGCCCTGTCCGGCGTACTGGCGGCAAACGGCATCCATGTACTGGGCGAGCTGGCCGCCCTGCCGGGCCTGTACCTGGGACCGTTGCGCCTGTTCGGCCTGCTGCCCGTGTATTGTCTGTGGGCCTTGCCGACCGTGGGATGGCTGCTGATGGTATCGAGCTGGGCGCGCGGCAAGGTGTTTATCTGGGCCGTCGGCGTGCCGCTGCTGCTGGCCATCTTGGTGGTCTGGATCGACAAGCTGACGCAGGAACAGGCCAATCTCGACTGGCTGCAAATCAATGTCATCGCGCGCGCCCTGCTCGGCACGCTGCCAGGCAGCTGGTACATCTTCGAACCGGGAATCATGCCCCAGGTCAGCGCAATAGGCCACGAGTCGCATCTGGTTCAGCCCGACCTGCTGGCCAGCTCCTGGTCCAGCCTGCGCCTGCCTGCCGCCTGGCTCGGCGCGGTGGCCGGCGCCGCCATGATCCGGGTGGCGATCGGTGTGCGCCGCTGGCGCGAAGAAGGCTGACGTACTGCCTGCCATTTGCCTGCAATCGCTTCCACGCCCCGCCTGACGGGGCGTTTTTATTGGCATTCATTACATCTTCTCCGAATAACTATTTTAACGGTAGTTATTATCTCGCCTCCCGCCAAAAAAACAGGCTATTGAATCAGTACCCTGATTCGCATGTTAAAAATATAAATAATTATTACTATCGCATAATCACTGCAATTAATTTAAGCAATAACAGGACTGAAAAGCGACAACTACATTTTCGATAGTCGGATATTTTTTCGATCCATGCGGTAAAAACAGCCGGATCAGATACCAAACTACTGTTTGACTGTCCATTTCGTGAGTATTGGTGATTATTTCCCTAAAAGAACTTTGCCAGAATATAGTCATCGATTGTGAATAGAATGAAATTGAAAGTTTCGATATTGAAACTAAGCTCATAGGGAGATCAGCAATTTCATTGATGTAAATACTGCCGCTCACCCAGGACCAGCCCTCGAAAATGCCTGAGTCCGCGGGCCGGAACGGCATATGAACAAACAAAGGAATTTGTCTTCATTACCAGGGTGTTCCGCAGGTTCTTTACACTCAGCAACCATTAAATAAATATGTTTTACTTGCACCATCCATAGCAGGGAAGCAGCACCATATAACACGGCCCAAGCCACGCCGGAGAAAAACACGGATGAAAACAAGCTCATCCACTACTGAATTGAGCAGCAAGCAATACTCATAACTTATTCGGAGATCTTCAAATGGCCACCACCCAGTATCCAGCCCAAGTTCCTGCCAGCGCTACCGGCGCAGACCGTATTATCCTGGCTCAAGCAGGCGATCGAGCAACGGTGCCGCCTGCTCAAACCGCCGCCAGGGCGCAAAACAATAATCGCAAGCTGCTCGATGAAGACGAGCTGGAAAAAGGCGTGGAGACGGGTCAGTCCATGCCGCCTGAAAACGTGGTCGACGTGGTCGGCCAGGCTGCCACCGGCGTCGGCGGTACCGCAGCGGCAGGCACGGCGGCGGCTCTGGCCACGGCCGGCGTGGCGGGCAGCGCCGGTTCCGCAGGTGACGCCGCGGGTGCTGGCGGCGAGCAAGGCGGCACTGGCTCGGCCACCGGGAATGCTGGTGGCGCCGCAGCTATTCCCAGCGGCAACGTGGTCGATGTCGCGGGCAGCAGCGCGGCAACCGGTGCCGGCACGGGCGCCTTTGGCGGCATCAGCGGCCTGAGCGCATTGGGCGCGCTGGGCGGCATCGGCCTGATCGCCGCCGCAGCAACCGGCGGCAGCAGCGCTGCGGCCGCTCCGGTCGGCGGCACGGGCGGTACCGGCGGAACGGGTGGCAACACCGGCGGCAATACCGGTGGCAACACTGGAGGAAATACCGGCGGCAATACTGGCGGCAACACCGGTGGCCAGGGCGATGGCAGCTCCACCTTCCTGATCACCGGCGCCGCCATCGCGGCCGCCACTGCCGCCGCAGCGGCCGCCAATGCTGCACAGGCCGATGACGCCGCTGCCGCCACCGCCACCAGCAATGCCGCCGCCACGCGGGCAATCGCCGATGCGGCCGTCCTGGCCGACCAGCAGGTGGCGCAAGCCCAGGCTGTGGCCGCCCAGGCCCAAGCCGCAGCCGCGGCGGCCGCTGCCGCCGACGCCGCCGCGCCAGTGGCCGCCGCCACGGCTGCCGCTTCGCAGGCGGCGGCACAAGATGCCGTCGCGGCTGACAATGCCGCCGCCGCCGCCAACGCCACGGCCGCCGCCTCCGCCGCCGCCGCCAGCGCCGCCCAGGCCGATGACGCGGCCGCCGCCGCCGCGCCGCAAGCCGTGCTCGATGCGGCCGCGGCCCAGGCCGCCGCCAGCGCACAGGCCGAGCTGACCGATGCCCAGGCACTGCAGGTGGTGGCCAACGATGCCGCCGCCGTGGCCGCCGCCGCCAACCAGCAGGCCGACCTGAGCGACGCACCATCGCTGGGCGCCAGCGCCGCCACTGACGCCACCAATGCCGCCAATGCCGCTGCCCTGGCCGATGCCACCGACGCCAATGCACTGGCAACCGCAGCCGCCGCAGCCGCCGCCCAGGCCACCAATGCGGCCGCGATTGCCGACCAGACCGATGCCGCCGCACTGGGTGCGGCAGCCGACAGCGCCAGTGCGCAAGCAGTGGCCGCCCAGGCGCAAGCCGACGCCACCGATGCTGGCGCGCTGGCGCAGGCTGCCAGCGATGCCCAGGCCGCTTCCCAGGCCGCCGCCACCCGGGCCGACCAGACTGACGCCGCGGCACTGAATGCCGCCGCCAACGCCGCCGCGCAAAACGCCGCCAGCGCCACCGCCACGGCCGACCAGACCGACGCCGCCGCCTTGGGCCAGGCCTCCGATGCCGCCGCCGCACAAGCCGCCGCCGCCCAGGCTCAAGCGGACGCCAGCGATGCCGATGCCCTGACCATCGCGGCCAATATTGCCGCCAACAACGCCACTGCCGCCGCCAATGTGGCCGCGCAAACCGACGCCGCCGCACTGACCGCCGCCGCCGACGCCGCTGCCGCCAATGCTGCAGCCGCCAATGCGCTGGCCAGCCAGACCGACGCGGCCGCGCTGCAATCGGCTGCCAATGCCGCCCAGGCCGCGTCCGACGCCGCTGCCGCCCAGGCTGACGCCAGCGATGCGACCGCATTGGCGCAGGCAGCTGTCGCTGCCCAGGCCGCTGCCGATGCCGCCGCCACGCTGGCCAGCCAGACCGACGCCGCCGCGCTGGGCGCCGTCTCCGCTGCCGCCGCGCAGGCAGCCAGTGACGCCGCCGCCGTGGCCGGCCAGACCGATGCCGCCGCGCTGCAAATCGCCGCCGATGCGGCGCAAGCTGCCGCAGCAACAGCCGCCGCGCAAGCAGCCGCCACCGACGCCACCGCCCTGGCCCAGGCCGCCGATGCGGCCGCCGCTGCAGCGCTGGCCGCCGCCACGCTGGCCAACCAGACCGATGCCGCCGTGCTGGGCGCCGCATCCGCCGCCGCCACCCAGGCAGCCAATGACGCCGCCGCCATCGCCAGCCAGACCGATGCCGCAGTCCTGCAGATCGCCTCCGACGCGGCGCAAGCTGGCGCTGCCGCCGCCGCTGCGCAAGCTGCCGCCAGCGACGCCACCGCGCTGGGCCAGGCCTCGGACGCCGCCGCCGCTGCCGCGCTGGCCGCCGCCACGCTGGCCAACGCCACCGATGCCGCCGTGCTGACCGGCATTGCAAACGCCGATGCCCAGCTGGCGGCCGACGCCGTCACGCTGGCCAATGCCACCGACGCGGCAGCGCTGCAGTTCGTCTCCGACACGGCGCAAGCCGCAGCGGCCGCGGCCGCCACCCAGGCCAACAACACCGACGCCACCGCCCTGTCGCAGGCAGCCGACGCCGCCAATGCGCTGGCCGCCGGCGCCGTCACGCTGGCCAACGCCACCGATGCCGGCCTGCTGGCCACGGCTGCTGCCGCTGCCGCGCAAACGGCCGCCAATGCCGCCACGCTGGCCGGCGCCACCGACGCCACCGCACTCGGCCTGGCCGCCGACGCGGCCCAGGCGGCGGCCGATGCCGCCAACACCCAGGCCGGACTGACCGACGCGGCCGCGCTGGCGCTGGTCTCGGACGCCGCCGCCACGGCTGCCGCTGCCGCCCAGACCGTGGCCGACGCCACCGATGCCGCAGTGCTGGGCGCAGCCGCCGCGACCGCCGACAACGCAGCCATCGCCGCACAGACGCTGGCCGACGCCACCGATGCGGCGGCCCTGCAAATCACCTCCGACGCCGCGCAAACCGTGGCGCAAGGCGCGGCCGCGCAGGCCGCGCTGACCGATGCCGCCGCGCTGGCGGTGATCTCGAACGGCGACGCCGCCGCCGCACTGGCGGCGCAAACGCTGGCCGACGCCACCGACGCCAACGCACTGCGCGGCGCGTCGAACACGGCCGCTTCGGTTGCCGCCAATGCGCAGACGGTGGCCGACCTGACCGATGTGGCCGCGCTGCAAGCGGCCTACGATACGGCGGCCGCCAACGCCGCCACCGCCAATGCGAATGCCGCCGGCATCAACCTCAATGCGCTGATCAGCGCGGCCGACGCCAGCTCCCTGCTGGCCGTGGCCGCCAACCTGACGGCCAACCAGGCCAACGTGCTCGACCTGACCGCCATCGTCAACAACCTGCAGGTGGCCAGCGATGCGGCCGACCTGCTGGCCGCCGCCACCGACGCCGACGCGCTGGGCCTGGTCTCGACGGCCGACGCCATTGCCGCGCAAGCGCTGCAGGCAACGGCGGACCTGACCGACGCCGCCGGCCTGGCCGCCACCGCTGCCGCTGCGGTCAGCGCTGCCGAAAGTGCCGCCCTGCTCGGTGGCGTGGACGTGAGCGCCGTGACCGCCGCCGCCACTGCCGCCGCCGCATCGGCCGCCGCCGCCGCCACCGCCGCCCTGACCGATGCCGATGCCCTCGGCGTTATCTCCACCGCCGACGCCGTCGCTGCCGCTGCCGCCCAGCTGCTGGCGTCGCAAACCGATGCCACGCCACTGGGCGTGCTGTCGAGCGCCGCCAACGCCGCCGCGACCGCCGCGCAAGCCACTGCCGACCTGACCGATGCTGTGGCGCTGGGCACGGCTTATACCGCAGCGGCAGCCGCCGCCACTGCCGCCCAAGCCACCGCCGACGCCACCGACGCTGTTGCGCTGGGCCTGGTATCGACCGCCAATGCCGCCACCGCCGGCGCGCTGGCGACCATCGCCAGCCTGACCGACGCCACCGCGCTGGGCCTGATCTCGACCGCCGACGCCACGGCTGCCAGCGCCCTGCAGGCGACTGCCAACCTGACCGACGCCGTGGCGCTGGGCGCCATCTCCACCGCCGCCGCGACCGCCGCCACCACCGCCGCCAACCTGGCCAACCTGACCGACGCCGTGGTGCTGGGCACGGCGTCGACTGCCGCCACGGCCGCCGCCAACGCCGCGCAGGCCACCGCCAACCTGACCGACGCCACCGCGCTGGGACTGGTCGCCAATGCCGATGCGGCGCTGGCCGCCACCGCCCAGGCCACCGCCAACCTGACCGACGCCGTGGCGCTGCAACTGGTATCGACCGCCGCCAACACGGCCGCCGCCGCCGCCCAGGCCACGGCCAACCTGACCGACGCCGTGGCGCTGGGCACGGTCTCGACCGCCGCCACGCAGGCTGCCAATGCGGCGGCGGCCACCGCCAGCCTGACCGACGCCGTGGCACTGGGCCTGGTATCGACGGTCGACGCCGCCACCGCCGCCACCCTGCAAAACACGGCCAACCTGACCGATGCCGTGGCGCTGCAACTGGCGGCCACCGCCGATGCCGCCGCCGTCACCACCACCAATGTGCTGGCTTCGGTGCTTGACGCGGTGGTGCTGGGGCTGGCGCATACGCTCGACGCCACCGGCGCGCTGCTGGCCACCACCGTGGCGGCATTGACCGACGCCGCCGCGCTGACCGTCACCGCCAACAGCGACGCCGCCGCCGCTGCCGCCTACGCGGCCGCGCATCCGCTCGACCTGGTCGCGGCGCTGGCCGCCACCACCACCGCCACTGCCGCCACGCTGTCGCGCGCCGCCGCCGATGGCGCGATTGCCGCCGACAACGATGCCGCTGCCGCTGTCGCCAGGTCAAATGCCTCGCTGGCCCTGCTGAACCAGGCGATTGCGGCCGATAACGCCGCCACCGCTGCCGCCGCCCAGGCCGCCATCTCGCAACTGGCGGCGCAAAACGCGCTGGCCGACGATGCGGCCGCCGCCGCTGCCGCCACCGTGGCGGCCACCTCGCTGGCCGCCACCCAGGCGGCGCAGGCGGCAGACGCCGCCGCGACAGCGACGGCCGCCACCGCCGCCAATGCGCTGTCCGCACTGAACGCCGCACTGGCGGCCGATGCCGCTGCCGCATCGACCGCCGCCAACGCCGTGCTGGCCAATGCCGCCACGGCCGCCGCCGTGGCCGACGATGTCGCCGCCGCCGTGGCCGCCACCACGGCAGCGGCCTCGCTGGCTGCCGCCAATGCGGCGCGCGCCGCCGACACGGCCGCCGCCAGCGCCGCCACCATCGCCAACAACGCCATCGCCGCCCTGAACAGCGCGCTGGCCGACGATGCCGCCGCCGCCAACGCCGCCATCA
>NZ_DAMAGB010000042.1:0-62761 GCF_031995485.1 Janthinobacterium sp. | reverse complement strand
ATGCCTATCACAGCCGCCTGCGCGGATGGCTGAGCGCGTTTCATGGCGTGGCGACGCGCTATCTGCCGAATTACCTGGGGTGGCGCTGGATCCTTGACGCCGGGAGAATCATCTCGCCACAAAGCTTGCTCAAAGCCACCATGGGAAGCTTTCCACATTTGATGGTGACATAGCCAAATATTTGGCTGATAGTCCAGCGGCGCATGCTGGATAATCAGGAAGGCGGAGAAGGCGGCGCGTTTCTTGTCCAAAGCTCCCGGCCACCCACAACGGCTCGGCAATTGGGCCAGTGTTCGCTGGTTGGCGGCATCCGTATCCGACATGCGCGTTTCAAGCTGGTCTTTTTCCTTCAGGTCGATGCTCTCCCCCGCTGCTCGGCTTCGAGAATCTTCATGTAGCGGCCTCTCCATGCCTGATCCTCGCCATGCATTCCGGCGTATTTTTTGCCAGCGCATTAGGTTCGCACTCGCCGGCAGATGCATGTGCCGGCAGCAGCATGACCAGGGCCGACGCGCACAGGCTGAAAGCCTTCATTGCCCACTCCGTGATTTGAATTGACGAGCATTGGCCATGGCGGCCAATTCCGATAGCGCACTGTTATTTGGCTCCTGCGTTCAGCCATAAACGTAATTGAAATACACAGCTTGTCCACCGTGATGAGCGGCGTCGAGGAGAATGGAGATGGTCAATGGCTGCGGAAAAATGCCAGGGAAAGGGAGGCGAGATGGCTGGACTTGCAGCCGCCAAGCAAAAAAACCGCGCTCTCTGTCGAGGCGCGGTTTTTCTTCATGCGAGCAACTATATTAATTCGACAGCAGGATCTGCGTAATCACGCCGGTGGCGATTGCGGCCAGCACATAATCATTGCCGGCGCGCACCCAATGCTGGCCGCGTGGCGGCGCGTTCAGGTGGCGCGCCTTCCAGTCGTTGACGACATAGCGGTTGTCGCGGTATTCCTGGCTCAGGCGCTGGCCGCGGCGCAGGTCGTGGCGCGGACCGCCGCCGCGCGAGTCATCGCGCCTGAATTTGCGCGCATCGTCATGGCGGCCGTCGTTATCGTGTTGCTGGCCGTGCTCATTGCGGTCGTTGCGATCGTTGCGGTCGTGATTGTCATTGCCACGCTGGGCCAGGGCGCTGCCGCTGGCGGCGATACTCAGTGCAATAAGGGCTGATACGATCAATTTCGATTTCATTTTTATTCTCCTTGAAAACACGGTTGCGATGTGGTGAATCCATTACACCGTGATTCCGTCCTAACAGATAAGACGTTCCCGTAAGAAATGTTACAAGACGTATCGCATGGAAGTAACATCCTTGCGCCGTGTTACCGCACTTTTGTTGCCCAAACCTGGCGACATGCCGCCATCGACACGCAGATTGCTGCCGGTAATATAGGCGGCCAGCGGGCTGGCAAGGAAAGCAGCCGCGTTCGCGATGTCGTCGACCTGCCCGACGCGTCCCACCGGCACCTGAGCAAACAGCGGCAGCACGGTGCGTTCGATCATTGCCCATGGCGCGTCCGCCTCCAGGCCATGCTCGAGCGCGGCTGCACGGAACTTGCGGTCCAGCGTGGCGCTGTGGATGGTGCCCGGCGAGATAGCGTTCACGGTAATGCCCTCGGCAGCGACTGCCTTGGCGAGCGACGCGGTCATGGCATTGATCGCCGCCTTGCACGCGGCGTAGTCCGGGCCACCTGCTGGCGGCATGGTGGCCGCCAGGCTGGAGATGTTGATGATGCGGCCCCATCGCGCCTGGCGCATGGTGGGCAGCAGGCGGCTGGTGACGCGCAGCGCGGCAAGCACATTGCGGTCATACGTCGCGGCCCAGGTTGCCGGCCGCGTTGCGGTCCAGTCTTCCTTGACGGCGCTGGAGCCGCCGGCATTGTTGATCAGGATATCGATCGTGCCGGCCTGCCGGGTTGCATCGTCGAGCAGGTTTTCCACGGCATGGTCGTCGGTCAGGTCGCCCAGCACGACGTGGGCACGGCCACCTTGCCCGGCAATGGCATGGGCCACCTCGTCTGCCTGCATGCGGTCACGGCCATGCACGATGACGATGGCCCCTTCGAGCGCGAATTTGCTGGCAATGCCGGCGCCGATTCCCTTGCTGCTACCGGTGACCAGTACCTTTTTTCCGTCCAGTTGCAAGTCCATTCTGCCGCCTTCGTTTCGGTGTGAGGAAAGGGCATGCTAGAGTGGGGCGATGAACATGACAAGTACGCACCTTTTTGTGCCCACCGATATATCACCCGAGCAGCGGGCAAGCTGCCTCGGCCCGGACGGCGCGGTTGCACACGTCAGCCGGGTGATCCGCATGATCCAGGGCCGCTGGAAGCTGCCTATCCTGTTCCGTTTGTATGCGGACGACGCGATGCGCACGCTGCAGATGAAGCGGGACCTGCCCGGCATCTCGCAAAAGGTACTGACCCAGCAGCTGCGCGAGCTGATGGCCGATCTGCTGATCGCACGCATCGATTTCAATGAAAAACCGCTGCGCGTCGAATACCGCTTGTCGCCACTGGGCCGCGACCTGATGCCGGTGCTGATTGCCGCGCGCGCATTTTCGGTCCACCACACGGCCCGGGGCGCTGCGACGGCCTGACAGTCAGCTTTGCCGATCCGCTGCACGCAGCCAGTGCGCCACTGTGTGCGCCACCCATTCCGGCTGGTCCAGCGGCAAATCATGGCCGGCCTCGTCATGCAGCCGGAATTCCGATTGCCATGCGTGCGCCAGACTGCGCGAGCAGCCCGGGTCGACCAGCCGGTCTTGCGCGCCGGCCAATATCAGCATCGGCACGGCAGGCTTGACGGCTGGTGCGCGAAAGCGGGCCGCCGACAGCAGTTGTCTCAATACATTGCGCCGGCTGACCGGATATTGCCGCTGGTACTGCAGCCATTGCGCGGCCAGCGCGGGGTGGCCCGCGCCGTGCCTGCGGCTGGTCAGCCGTAAAATCAGCGCTTCCTGGCCGGCGTGATTGCCGAACAGCAGCTGGCGCAGCAGGGCCGGATAATTCTGCCAGCGCAGCCGGCGATAAAACGGGCTGTAGGGCCGCATGCTGGTATTGATCAGCACGCACGAGGCAATTTCATGCGGGTACAAGCTGGCCCACTCGACCGCCACCATGCCGCCCAGCGATAGCGCCAGCAGGCGGTACGGCGGCGCCAGGCTGCGCGCCAGCAGGTCCTGGCGGCAAAACTCGACCATGCCGGCCACGCGGGTGGCGCTGTCCAGTCGGTGGCGCTGGCCATTGCCGGGCAGGTCGGGCGTCACGATGTTGGTGCCGGGCAGGGCGGCGGCCAGCGTGGCGGGAAAAGTGCCCCAGTGCCGCTGTTCGCGCATCAGGCCGCGCAGCAGGATCCACGTCTCGCTCAAGATTCGTACCATTGCGCCAGCGCGCGCCGCCGTTGCGCCTTGCGCGCCAGCCCTTCCGGCAGCCAGCGGCCGTGGCTGTTGGTGGCGCGCATCAAAAAGTCGAACCACACCAGGTGGCCGCGCAATACGCGCTGCAGCCGGTGCGCGGCGGTTGGATTGAAGATGCCGGCGCGGTTGAACAGCTGGCGCGGGTTTTTCTTCACCCACAGCCAGGAACCCATCTCCAGCGTCAGCGGCAGGAACACGCGTTCGCTGTCGCGCGTGCCGTTCAGGTACAGATAATCCCACAGGTCGCCATGGGTGCGGTATTGGCGGCTTTGCGGTTCGAACACATAGTTATGGTGCGGATAGGTGCGGCTGAACAGCTCTTCCAGCGCGCCGATATCGGCCAGGTGCGCAATCGGCGTGGCCGTATGCGCATGCGGAAACCAGATGCGGTCGCGCAGGCCAAAACCGGAATGGCAGTCGAGCGCCATGCTGAACTGGCGCGACAGCAGCTCGCGTCGGACCAGGTCGCACACGGCCTGGCTCTCGGCCTGCATCGGCGCGCCTTCGGCGCCGCGGTACCACGGCAGATGGGGGCTATGGCGATGGCCGCCCAGCAGGAAGGGCACCGGCTCGCTGGCCGACAGCGGCGCATTGCGCATCAGATCGATGCCCTGCGGGTTGCTGCGCGTGCCCTGCCACATGCCGCCCGGATTAATCAAGGGCATGAACACCAGCCGCATCGATTCGAGCTGCTGGTGCAAGGTGCTGTCCCATTGCAGGCGCGCCAGGATGCTTTGCAAAAAGGCGAGGATGACTTGCGTGCCGATCCGCTCCAGTCCATGGATGCCGCCGAAAAAACCGAGCACCGGCACGTCGGGGCCGGGGTTGCCGAGCGCAATGGTGTACACGGGAAAGTCGCGGCCGTCGATGGCGATGCTGCACGGCGCGGCCACCTCCAGATGGCGGCCGCCTTCATCGATCAGCCGCTTCAGCATGACGAGTTCAGGAAGATTCTTTTCGATCATGGACGGCGCTGAAAAAGAAGGTGCGCCCAGTGTAGCCCAAATGGCCGAGATACAGTCAAGTGTACGTTCGCGTACAGACGTTTGGGCTGGCAGAACGTAGGATAGACCTTGGGCCGGCATGCGCCTGCCCCAGCCAGAATAATCGGTAAAACCCAGCCAGGAGGACGCAAGGAATGGACAAGGTCAACAACAAGATAAGCGAGATTAATACGGGCCGGCGTGATGTCCTGATTGCGGGGGCCTTGTCGGCCACTGCGGCGGCCATGCCCGGCATGGCAGCGGCGCAAGCGGCCAATGCAACGGCTGGCGCAGCCAGCGTTCCTTCCGCGCCACCGGTGATGGCCGGCGTGCACTTCGAGATCAACGGCAAGGCGCATGCGCTGGAAGTCGATACCCGCACCACCTTGCTCGATGCCTTGCGCGAGCATCTGCACCTGACGGGCACCAAGAAAGGCTGCGACCACGGCCAGTGCGGCGCCTGCACCGTGATCGTCGACGGCCAGCGCATCAATTCCTGCCTGAGCCTGGCAGTCATGCACGAGGGCTCGAAAATCACCACCATCGAAGGCCTTGGCACGCCGGAAAAACTGCATCCGATGCAGGCGGCCTTTGTCGCGCATGACGGCTATCAATGCGGCTACTGTACCCCCGGGCAGATCTGTTCGGCGGTGGCGGCGCTGGGCGAAATCCGCCGCGGCATCCCCAGCCATGTCAGCGCCGACCTGAACGCCAAGCCGGAAGTCACGCCCGAGGAGTTGCGCGAGCGCATGAGCGGCAATATCTGCCGCTGTGGCGCCTACTCGAATATTGTCGACGCGATTACTGATGTCGCAGGGAGGCCAGCATGAAGGTCTTCAGCTATCAGCGCGCCACCACGCCGGCCGAAGCGGCCAGCGCTTCGCTGCGCACGCCGGGCGCCAAATTCATCGCCGGCGGCACCAATCTGCTCGACCTGATGAAACTCGAGATCGAGGCGCCGCCGCACCTGATCGACGTCAACGGCCTTGGCCTGGACCAGATCAGCGCCACCGCCGACGGCGGCCTGCGCATCGGCGCGCTGGTGCGCAACACGGCGCTGGCGGCCGATGAAAACGTGCGCCGCCACTACGGCGTGCTGTCGCGCGCGCTGCTGGCCGGCGCCTCGGCCCAGTTGCGCAACAAGGCGACCACGGCCGGCAACCTGCTGCAGCGCACGCGCTGCCCGTATTTCTACGACACCAACCAGCCCTGCAACAAGCGCCAGCCCGGCAGCGGCTGCCCGGCCATCGCCGGCTTCAGCCGCCAGCTGGCCATCGTCGGCGGCAGCGACGCCTGCATCGCCACCCATCCGTCGGACATGGCGGTGGCCATGCGCCTGCTCGACGCCGGCATCGAAACGGTGCGTCCGGACGGCGCCACGCGCACGATACCGATTGCCGATTTTTACCGCCTGCCCGGCAATACGCCGCATATCGAAACCGTGCTGCAGCCCGGTGAGCTGATCACTTCCGTGACCTTGCCGAAGCCGCTGGGCGGCACGCATGTTTACACCAAGGTGCGCGACCGCGCCTCGTATGCGTTTGCGCTGGTGTCGGTGGCCGCCATCGTGATGCCGGACGGTTCGGGCCGCGTGGCCCTGGGCGGCGTCGCGCCGCAACCGTGGCGCGTGCCGCAGGCGGACCAGGCCATGGCGCAGGGCGCGGCTGCCGTCGCGCAGCAGCTGCTCAAGGGCGCGAAACCGACCGAAGACAATGCCTTCAAGGCCACCCTGGTGCAGCGCACCCTGGCTGGCGTGCTGAACGGCGTACAGAATCAAGCGCGGGCGACCCCGCAGAAAGCCTGATCATGAAATTTACCACTCCCGCCACCACCAACCCCATCGACAAGCTGCGCTATATCGGCCGCGCCACCGACCGCATCGATGGTCCTTTGAAAACCACCGGTACCGCGCCGTACGCCTACGAGCAGCATGAAGCGGCGCCGAATGCCGCTTACGGCCATGTGCTGGGCGCCGGCATCGCCAAGGGCCGCATCGTGTCGATGGATATTTCCGCCGCGCAGCGCGCGCCGGGCGTGCTGGCCGTCGTCACGGCGGAAAACGCCGGCAAGCTGGGCAAGGGCAAGATGAATACCGCCAAGCTGCTGGGCGGCCCCGAGATCCAGCATTACCACCAGGCCATTGCGTTGGTGGTGGCCGAAACGTTCGAGCAGGCGCGCGCCGCTACCAGGCTGATCGAGGTGAAATACGCCGAACAGAAGGGCAAGTACGACCTGGCCGCCGCCAAAAGCACGGCCACCAAGCCGAAGGACGAAAAGCCCGACACCAAAGTGGGCGACTTTGCCGGCGCCTTTGCCGCCGCGCCCGTGCGCGTGGACGCCATGTACACTACCCCCGACCAGTCGCACGCGATGATGGAGCCGCACGCTTCGATCGCCGCGTGGAAGGGCGACCAGCTGACGGTCTGGACCTCGAACCAGATGATTGCCTGGGGCAAGGGCGACGTGGCGCTGAATCTCGGCATCCCGAAAGACAAGGTACGCATCGTTTCGCCGTATATCGGCGGCGGTTTCGGCGGCAAGCTGTTCGTGCGCGCCGAGGCCGTGCTGGCCGCGCTCGGCGCGCGCGCCGCGCAGCGTCCCGTGAAAGTGGCGCTGGCGCGTCCGCAAATGATGAACAACACCACGCACCGGCCGGCCACCATCCAGCGCCTGCGCATCGGCGCCACGCGCGCCGGCAAGATCACGGCCATCGGCCATGAATCGTGGTCGGGCGACCTGGAAGGCGGCAAGCCGGAAACGGCCGTGATGCAGACGCGTCTGCTGTACGCGGGCGCGAACCGCATGACGGCGATGCGCCTGGCCGTGCTGGATTTGCCTGAAGGCAATGCCATGCGCGCGCCAGGCGAAGCGCCGGGCCTGATGGCGCTGGAAATTGCGATGGACGAGATGGCGGAGAAACTCAAGATGGACCCAATCGCCTTCCGCATCCTGAACGACACCAAGGTCGACCCTGAAAAGCCGAGCCGGCCGTTCTCGCAGCGTCGCCTGATCGACTGCATGCGCACCGGCGCGGTGGAATTTGGCTGGAAGGATCGCAGCGCCATGCCGGGCACCAAGCGCGACGGCCGCTGGCTGGTCGGCATGGGCGTGGCCGCCGCCTTCCGCAACAATATGGTGATGAAGTCGGCCGCCCGCGTGCGCCTGGGCACGGACGGCATCGTCACGGTGGAAACCGACATGACCGATATCGGCACCGGCAGCTACACCATCATTGCGCAGACGGCCGCCGAAATGCTGGGCGTAGAACTCGACAAGATTGTGGTCAAACTGGGCGACTCCGATTATCCCGTCTCGGCCGGTTCGGGCGGGCAGTGGGGCGGCAACAGTTCGACCGCCGGCGTCTACGCCGCCTGCGTCAAGCTGCGCCAGGCGATTGCCGCCAAGCTGGAAATGGATCCGAACGACGTGCGCTTTTCCGACGGCCAGGTCAGCTCGGGCGACCGCAACGTGCCGCTCGCGCAGGCGGCCAAGGGCGGCGAGATCGTGGCCGAAGACCATATGGAATACGGCGACTTGGACAAGAAATTCCAGCAGTCGACCTTCGGCGCGCACTTTGTCGAAGTGGGCGTGGACAGCTACACGGGCGAAGTACGCGTGCGCCGCATGCTGGCCGTCTGCGCGGCCGGCCGCATCCTGAACCCCAAGTCGGCCCGCAGCCAGGTGATCGGCGCCATGACCATGGGCGTGGGCGCGGCGCTGATGGAAGAACTGGTGATCGACCAGCGTGCCGGCTTCTTTGTCAACCACGACCTGGCCGGCTACGAAGTGCCGGTGCATGCCGACATTCCGCACCAGGAAGTGATCTTCCTCGAAGAAACCGATCCGATGTCGTCGCCGATGAAGGCCAAGGGGGTAGGGGAACTGGGCATCTGCGGCGTGGCGGCGGCGCTGGCCAACGCCATCTACAACGCGACCGGTGCGCGGGTGCGCGAGTATCCGATTACGCTCGACAAACTGCTGACAAAGTTGCCGGCTGTGGCGTAATGTAATTCGCGGCAAGGTTGATGGACATGCTGCGGGCGGCACGAGCGACATGCTCGTGCCGCCCGCAGTTGCATCCTACTGCCAGCGATCAGCTCAGTTGCCAACGGCCCGATCCGAAATAATCCATTGGAAATCGGTCAGCGTCAATGGCGCCAGGCAGCTGCTTTGGGGATTGAGCGCGGCGCGCAGGTCCGGGCACTGCGGGTTCTGATAGCTGGCAACGCCCGGCGTCAGCGCCTTGTTGCTGCTGGGCCAGCCGGCATTCGCGTGGCAGGTATAGCAGCTGGTGCCGACCGGATGCGTGACCAGTTCAATATACGGATTGGTGGCGACGGGCAGCCGTGCCGGATTGTTTTTTTCCGGTATGCCATACGCTTCCGTCAGCAGATAATGTTTCCAGGGGCCCCTGGCTTGCAGGTTGGCGGGACGGTTGGCCGCATACGGCATGCTCTCTGGCAAATCCGACCACCATACGCTCTGCAGTGCCCAGCTGGGAATTTCCTTGGTATTGATGTGCATGGCCACTGTGACCAGGTAATCGCCGGCGCCGAACGGCTGGCCGCTCAGCCAGTAGCTGGCGGCGTTGATGATGGCTTTGTCGGCCTCGTCGAAACTGTCCCAGTCGGCCTGGCTGACCTTGTGGTGGTAGAAGTCCTGCAGGCCATGCACCCGGCCCACTTTGGTCATCGTCGGCCAGGGTGTCACGCCATCGTGCCGGTATATGCCGTGCAGGTAGCTCACTTTCGCGATATGGTTGACTTGCCGGCCGCTGGGATCGATGGCAACCACGGTATTCCACTTTTCGTAGCCCGCGTAATCGGTGTATCGGGTGTCGTAGTCGTTATGCCACACCGGCAAGGCGGTCAGTCCATTGGCCTTGACGGGCCAGTACATGTGCTTGGTCACGACATAGCTGGCCGGCGCATTCAGGTTATGCACGCGCTTGGCGGGATCGTTCTTGCTGTAGAGGGCGTCCAGCGTGCTTTTCCGGTAGACCGGCTGTTTCGGGTCGCGGATAAAATCCAGCGCTTCCCTGCTCAGCGATTCAGTGGCGATCATGATATCGCCGTTGAAGGCGAAATGGACGCCGTCGCGGATGCTGACGCTGGTCTTGCCTCCTTCCGTGCTGCGCACGATGGCGCCGGGATACGCCTCGATCACCTGTTGCGGAACCGGATAGGCCGGCGTATTTGCCAGGTTCACTGGCGGCAAGGTACTGGCGCCCAGGCGGCCCATGCGGCGCCCGGGCTGGGCCGGCGCTGCGGCGTCGCTGCTGGCGGTGCCCTTGAGCGATGGTTTGTCGGCAAATGCCTCGCTCGTATTGGGCCAGGTGTACCAGACTGGCCATTCCAGGCCGGCAGCCGGCTGCATGATGCCGGCCCACAAGCGCCAGCCGTGTTCGCGCGTGACGGCGCTGTCGCCTTTGTTCACCGCCGCCTGCAGCGCGCGCGTTTCTGCCGGTTCAAGATACCCGTAGCCATTCGGGAAAGGCTGATAGGCCGGTCCGCCGATGGCGGATGTACTGAGCAGAAGGGCGAGGCAGGCGGGGAGCAGCTTGATGACCGACATTGAAGACTCCAGGTTGAGGTGAATGCTGGAGGCCATGGTATCGATAAATACTTTGCCGAAACTATGCAATTGTCACAAGGTAAAGGAAGTCACGGTATCTGCCTTGCCACCATTCGCTTCATGGTTTGTGCAATCGCGGCCATCTTGCCATCGCTGTCATTGATGGCAGCACAGCTGCCTGGCAGTTCTCGTTCGCTGGCGTTCGCCGGGTAGCGCGCAAACAGCGTGGCGCAATCGCAGCGCAGACGCGCCTTCAGTCGTTTTGATGCGCGTTCGCGCAATTCGGCAACCCAGCAACTGTCGGCACAGCCGCAAGAGCGATAGGTAAGCAATTCCGATTTGTTGGCCCAGGCGATGCTGGCAGTGCCTGGGTCGCTGCTTGCCGGAGCGAACCCTGCCAGCATGGCCAGCAGTAATGCGAGAAGAAATTTCAGCGATATCATCTTGTACTCATGGAGTTGACATTTGCGGTGCGCGCCGCTCCTCGCGATGGATTTCGATTCCGGTGCATCCTGCTTGTCCGTGCCATCGCCAGCATGCAGGATATCGCGCAGCTGCTTTTTTCTGGTTGCGCGCTGGCGCCGACTGCTCCTGGCCTTGCCTGATCGGCGGCGGTCCAGCCGGCAAGGGAAAACCCGGACCGACCATGATGAAGAAGATGGGCAGCAGGGCAAAGAACAGCGGCCGGCGCCAGTTCAGTTTATTTTTGGCATGCACGGCAGATTGTACCGCGTCAGCCAATAACAATAGCCGGTGCTGTGCTTTGAATCAGCCGGGCGCAGGATGCATGACCACCACGCAATTGCGTCCCGCATCCTTGGCCTGGTACAGCGCGGCATCGGCCAGGCGCAGCAGCGTATCCGGATCGGCGGCGCCGGCTGCCGGCTCGATGGCGATGCCGATGCTGATGGTGACTTGCTGCGCATCGGCGCCGGCATGTGCGATATGCAGCCCGGCGATCGCGCATCGCAAGGCTTCGCCAAGCTGGCGCGCCTCGTCCGCGCCGGTGTTCGGCAGCACCAGCGAAAATTCTTCGCCGCCGTAGCGCGCCACCAGGTCGCTGGCGCGCCGCAGGCAGCCGGCCAGCGCCTGCGCGACACGGATCAGGCAGGCGTCGCCGGCCTGATGGCCGTAGCGGTCGTTGTAGCGCTTGAAGTAATCGACATCGAGCATCATCACGGCCAGGCTCTGGCCGGCGCGCCTGGAGCGCGTGCATTCGGCGCGCAATACCTCGTCGAAATGGCGCCGGTTCGCCAGGCCGGTCAGGCCATCGGTAATCGACAGGGCGGCCAGCTTGCGGTTGGCGTCCTCCAGCTGTCCGGTGCGCTCGGCAACGCGCTGTTCCAGGCTGTCGTGCAGGCGGGCGCTGGAGATCGAAATCATCGCCTGGGCGCCCAGCATGCGCAAAAAGGCCACGCGTTCTTCGGTAAACGAGGCTTCGGCCAGCCGGTTCTCGAAGTACAGGACGCCATCGATGCTGCCGGCGTGCCGGATCGGCAGGCACATCACGGCGCGCGGCCGCTGCGATTGCACGTACGGGTCGCCGGCAAAGCGCGCGGCGCCCGGCAGGCTGTCTTCGATCACCTTGTCTTCGATCACTTCCATGCCCGTGCGGATGACATAGCGCAGCAGCGACAGCGGAAACTGCGGGTCGCTGGCGGCATCGAGGTCGAGCCGGCGCGCTTGCAGCACGGTGATGGCCTCGCCCTCGATGTCGGCTTCCAGGTGCCAGGCGCCATCGGACAACAGCAGCAGGCGCGCCACCTGCGCACCGGCATTTTCGCAGACGATGGCAATCAGGCGGGCGAGCACCTTGCGCAGGCCCACTTCGTTCGACAGGATCTGCGCCGCTTTCAGCAGCGACACCATGTCGAGCGCGGTGCCGTTGTGCGTGCGCGAGTCGCGCGTGCGGGAGCCTGCATGCAATGTCGCTGCGCGCGCTTCCTCCCTCGACAGCAGCGTGGCATGACGCGCCTGCAGTTGCGCCACCTTGCCTTGCGCGCCCCACTGGCCGTAATGAGCGAGGGCGTCCCTGATGAAAACCGCCGCCACGCGCGCCTGGCCCTGGTCGCGCCAGCATTCGCCGCACAGCTCATTGCCCAGTGCCTGCAGGTTGACGTAGCCGGCCAGCGCGGCGGCGTCGATCGCCTCCTGGTACAGGCGCGTCGCCTGCGGCAGGTCGTGGCGAAAGCGTGCCAGCTCGGCCATCACCAGCTGATGCTTGATGCCGCCATGGTCCGAGCCCTGGCTGGCCCACTGCGCGAGTTGCTCCTGCAGCGCCGTGATCACGTTCAGGATGTCGTGCGCATCGGCGCGGGCAGGGGCGCGGCGCAGGGCGCGTATCCAGACCAGCGCGGCATAAAAGCTGGACTCGACCACCTTGGCCTGGCCGCGCATGATGCGGGTAATGAGGTCGAGCCGGGCGGCCAGCGCCTCGGCGCCGGCGGTGTCGAACAGCCAGGCGTTGCGCAGCCGTCCCTGCAGCAGGTAGGCGCGGTACAGCACCGAGTCGCCATACTGTTCCAGGAAACGCGCTTCGCTGAATGCCGCATCGTCATAGCTGTCGTGACCGGCGGACAGTCCCATCAGGCATTTGATCGGCTGGATGGCGCCGGCGGCGCAGCAATCGGCCATCGCCTGCTGGCCGTTGGCGCGCATCAGCGCCAGGTCGTGTTCGGTATCGTGCAGCAGTTGTGGCAGGTAGTCGCCGAGGATGATGCGCTCGGTCGCGCGCACGGCCGCCACCACGCCGACCTGCACGAAATCGGCGATTTCCAGCGCCCAGCCGAATGCCTCTTCGTACAGCGCGTCGGAGCTGCGCAGGGGCCGCGTCCAGTGGTTGACCAGCGCGGCGAACATCAGGGCCGTCTGCGTGCGGGTCTGCAGATCGGCGCGGCGTTTGGCAAGCTGCAGCGCCATGGCGCCGAAGTCGTGGCCGCGCGCGGCGTCGCCGCTGTGCTGCGCTAGCAGCATCGCATACGCGACATACGCCACGGCGCTGAAATCGCTGTTGCCGCGTTCCATGGACAGGCGGGTCATCGACACCACCATCAGGGCGCTCAAATCCTGCTGGCCGGCGTAGTAGGCGGCCATCCACATGCCGTGCATCATTTTCATCGCCGCCAGGTCGGCTTGCCCCGCCATGTCGCCGGCCGCCAGCAACGTGCCGGGCGTCCGTGCGCCAGACAGGCGCCCGATATCGGCAACGGTGGCCTCGAAGCGTGTTTTCAGTTGCGCTACCTCGTGAGGAATCTGCATGCCCAGCTGCGCCAGGGCATCGCGCTGCACGGCGATCGCTTCCGGCAGGCGGCCCTGCAGCTGATACTGGTGCGACTGGATGGCGATGCAGCGCACCTGGCACAGCGGCGCCAGCACGCGCGCGCGCACCAGCGGATAGATCGCCTCGGCCTCCTCGAAGTGGCCGCACAGGTAGGCCGCTTCGGCCGCGCCCAGCTGCAGGTCCAGCCACAGGCCGGCGTGGAGCTGCCATGCATCGTCCGGCAGCAGGCCGAGACCGATCTGCATGTGCTGCAGCGTGGCCTGGAACGCGGCGCAACGGCGTGCCTTGACGCCCGCCCGCAGATTCAGCGCCGCCAGCTGCAGGCGCTCGCCGGGATCGGTGACCAGCACACGGCCGGCGTTGAGCTGCTCGACGATGTCAAACAGTGCGCCATCCTGGTGTTCGTCTGCCGTCTGCCGCAGCAGCAGCCTGCCGAGCAGCAGATGGTTTTCCATGCGCGCCGCATCGTCGGCGAGCAGATACGCGGCCTGTTGAACGCGGTCGTGCAGGAACTGGTAGCTGACGCCGTTGTGGCCAGCATCCTCTTCGCCATCGAGGTACTTGTAGCGTTCGTCGAGCGGCAGTATCAGTCCCGCATGCAGCGCCGGCCACAGGTCCCGCTGCGTCTGACCGGGTGTGCGCTCCACCGCCAGCGCCAGCGTGGCCAGCGTGTAGCGGTTGCCGCATGACGCCGCCAGTTGCAGCAGCTGCCGGGTTGTCTCCGGCAGGCGGCGGATTTTCTCCAGCAGTACCTCGACCACGTTGTCGGTGTAGCAGGCCTGTTCTATCGCCCGCAGGTCCCAGTCCCAGCAATCGCCCGCCGCCCGGTAGCGCAGGTGGCCGTTTTGGTTGAGCGACTCGAGGAACTGGTTCAGGAAAAACGGATTGCCGGCCGTTTTCGCATGGCAGACGCTGGTCAATGGCGCGCAGTCGTGGCCTGCCACGCGCACCGTGGCCGACACCATCTGCGCTACCTGCGGCTCGCTCAGGGCCTGCAGCACCAGCGTGGCGAGGCGCACATCGCGCGCCAGCAGCTTGTCGCGCAGCAGGGCGAGCGGATGCATGGCGCCCACTTCATTGTCGCGATAGGCGCCGATAAACAGCAGGCAGCACTTGTCGCAGGCAAGCATGAGCCGTTCGATCATCCGCAGCGTGGCCGCATCGGCCCATTGCAGGTCGTCAAGAAACAGCACCAGCGGATGTTCGGCAGTGGCGAAGACTTCGACGAAGCGGGGAAACAGGCGGTCCAGGCGGTGCTGTGCCTGTTCCGGCGCCAGTGAAGCAGAGGACGCCGCTTCGGCGGGACCGGTGATCAGTGCCAGCTGCGGTACCAGGTCGACGATGACGGCCAGACCGTCGCCCAAGGCATCGTGCAATTTGCCCGCCCACTGCCGCAGCGTTGCTTCGGGCTGGCCCAGCAGCTGGCGCACCAGCGCCTGGAAGGCCTGGATCAGCGAGGCATACGGCATGTCGCGCTGCAGCTGGTCGAACTTGCCGGACAGGAAACAGCCGCGCCGGGCGATGATCGATTTCTGCACTTCGTTTACGACCGCCGACTTGCCGATCCCTGAATGGCCGGCCACCAGCAGCATCTCGCTTGCGCCCGCCGCGCTGCGCCCGAATGCCGCCAGCAGCAGCGCGATGGCATCTTCGCGGCCATGCAGCGTTTGCGGCACCAGCAGGCGTGCACTGTGGTTGGACAAGCCCGCTGCCTGCGCCGGCTGGGGCGCCCGGCATGCTTCGAGATCGCGCTGCAGGCCTTGCAGGCTCTGGTAGCGCTGGTCGGCGTTTTTTTCCAGCAGCCGCCGGATAATCGCCAGCAACTGGCCGGGCAGGTCCGGCAGGACCGGATGCGACCAGTCCGGACTGCGGGCAATATGGCAATGCACCAGTTCGATCTCGTCGCGCGCGGCAAACGGCGTCTGGCCGGTCAGCAATTCGTAAAAGGTGGCGCCCAGCGCGTAGTAGTCCGCACGGTAATCGATGCGCCGGTTCATGCGCCCGGTCTGTTCCGGCGCCATATAGTGCAGCGTGCCCTCCAGATCCCGCAGGCTGATGCCGTCGTGGTTTTCGTAGGGCAGTTCGCAGGCGATGCCAAAATCGATCAGCTGCAGCAGGCGCTGCTGCGCATTCCATACCAGGTTGGACGGGTTGATGTCCTTGTGGATGACGCCCTGGCGGTGTACCGCTTCGAGCGCCGCGCACAGTTGCAGCGCGATGTCGAAAAAGTCGTCCAGCGCCAGCGCGGGCTGTGACGGCGCCTGGCGCTTGGCCAGCTGCGCGCGCAGCAGCCGGTCGAGCGCCTGGCCGCCAATATCCTCCTGCAGCATGGTCCAGCGCCCGCCGTGCAGCTGCAGCGCCAGCGGATGGATCACGCCAGGATGGCGGCACAGGCGCGCAATCGCATACTCGCGCTTGAACTGAGCCAATTGCTGAAACGAAGGAAACTGCTGATTCGGCACCTTGACGATCAAGCCGCTGCCGTCCGATGCCCTGGCGCGCTGGACCAATGAACGCGCACTGCTGTGCAGCGGTTCGATGATCTCGTGGTCGAAGAGGGCGCTCATGGGCTGGGCTTGCGTTGCACGGACGATGTCGGGAGCCTGGGGGCGCAGTTCACAATATTACATATTGGTAAGTATTATATCAGTAGGCAGAAGTGGGTGACCGAAAGGTTCGATGTAGGCGAGACGGACTTTATGCCGTAGTGGCCGTTGGCTGCAGTGCTGCATGGAGCGTTCCCTGGCCATCAGCACTGTTCATCACGCAGCGGCAGCGCCTGCCCGGCCTGGCCCTGATCGAGCAGGCAGCCAGGCCAGCCTGCATGTCCTGCGGCAGGACTTTCAATGCCTTGACGGGCCGCCGGGCGAGCGTGTGGTGGGCGTTTCGCGCCAGGCATGGCGATCCGCGCCAAGTGAAGCTGAGCCTGAACTACCGCTACTGATCTGTCAGTGAGATTGCTGCCGCAGCGCATAGTTGCGGCAGTGCTCCAGGTAGCCCGTTTCGTGGCGGGCGATCAGCTGCAGCACGCTGTTCCACAGCCATGACGGGATGGCGCTGCCGCCTTCGCGGCCCTCCTGCAGTTGCCGCACCCAGTGCACGCCGGTGGACCAGTCCATCTGCCGCGCATGCGCGCAGCCCACCACATACGCCAGGTAGCTGGCCGTGCTGGCCGCGTCTTCCACGCTCAGTTCGTCGATTTCCAGTTTCAGATCCTGCGGCAGCAGTTCGCGCACGAAAATGCCGCGCCCCAGAAAGCGCTGCGGCATGGTGCGCTCGCCCAGCGCCGGCGACAGATGGCGCGCGCCCGTCACCACGCGCTTGGCGTTATCGCGCGGCATGCTGGCGTCGGCATAGCGCACGGACGTCGCCTGCACCGCCTCCTTGATATCGATCAGGCAGTATTCGCCGTCGCCGATGCCCAGCAGCACCGCGTAGCGCAAAAAGCCCAGCGAACTGCAGCCCTTGACCCAATACGCGGCGTCGATCACTTCCAGCTTGACCTTCTTGCCGCGCGACTTCAGCCGCGTCACCAGCGAACGCAGGGCGGACGACTCGCACAGCTCCCTGATGGCTTTTCTCTCTTTTTTTGAAATCGGCCAGAAGTTGCGGCCCATGGGAATGATGGGCCGTGTTTCCAGGAAGCGTTCTTCCGCCAGTTCCTTCCACGAACGCTGCTCGGCGCCGCGCAAGGCGGTGCTGACGGCGGCAGGACGGGGCAGGCTACCCTGCAATTCCTGCGGCAGGAAGGCAAACGCATAGCCCTTGAGCATATGCTGCAGCATGCTGGCCGTTACCACCCCCGGCAACGAGGAGCCGCGCGCGGCCACCGCCAGCGACAGGGCCAGGCGCACCAGGTCGTGCGCGGGATTGCCGATGACGCTCTGGTCGAAGTCGCGGATCTGCAGCTGCACGCTGCCGTCGGCACTGGCCAGCGGTCCCAGGTTGCCCATATGGCAGTCGCCGCAGATCCAGATCGGCGGGCCTTCCGGCAGGCTGTGCCCGGGCTGCGCCTGCAGCCATTCATAGTATTGCGCGGTATTGCCGCGCACATAAGCGTGGGGTGAGCGCGCCATTTTTTCATCGCGCCGGTCCAGCAGGATCTGGCGGCGTTCATCGGGGGCGGGCAATCGTGGCACGGAGCGTTCCTTTTGGTCAGTTTGCCTCATACTATGCCTGCAGGCATCAATCGGTTGTGCAATGCTTAACAGAGTGTCAATTCTGTTTGCGCTATGCTGCACTGCATATTTTATTTTTGGAACTTATCGCATGGACCTCAGTACCCACGCCGCCGTCGTCAACTGCGAAGCCTATCGCCACGGCAAAAAAATGGCGCACTTCGACATCGACAAGGTGGGCGAGTTCCTCGGCGACCCCGACTGTTTTGTCTGGATCGGCCTGGCCGGCCCCGACAGCGCCGCCATGCGCGCGCTGCAGTCGGCCTTCGGCCTGCATGAACTGGCGGTCGAGGATGCGGAAGGGGCGCACGAGCGGCCCAAGCTGGAAGAATACGGCGACACGCTGTTCATGGTGATGCATACGGCCAGCCTGGACGGCGAGGCCATCGTGTATGGCGAGACCCACGTGTTTCTCGGCTGCCGCTTCATTATCACGGTGCGGCACGGCCCATCGGCCGGCTACGCCAAGCTGCGCGAACGCAAGGAGACCGTGCCGGAGAAGCTGGCCAGCGGACCCGGCTATGTGCTGTATTCCATCATCGACTTTATCGTCGACCAGTACCAGCCCTGTATCGACATGCTGCAAACCAAATTCCAGCAATACGAAAGCCAGCTGTTCAAGCCCAGCCTGAACGAAGACAAGCTGCAGGATTTCTACCAGCTGAAAACCGAACTGCTGAAACTCGATGCGGCGGTCAATCCGCTGCATGAAATCTGCACCCAGCTGATCCGCTTCCACGGCGATATCGTGCCGAAGGAAAACCGCATCTATTACCGCGACATTCTCGATCACGTCAAACGGGTCACGCACACCGCCAACCAGATGCGCGAAATGGTCAACGCCGCCATGCAGGTGGCGCTGGGCCAGATCTCGATCCGCCAGAACGAAGTCGTCAAGCGCCTGGCCGCGTGGGCCGGCATCCTTGCCGTGCCCACCATGGTGTTCAGCCTGTACGGCATGAACTTCGAATTCATGCCCGAGCTGAAATGGCGCGGCAGCTATCCGGCCGTGATGGTGGCGATCGTGGCGGGCTGTTATTTCCTGCACCGGCGGCTCAAGCGCGAAGGGTGGCTGTAGCGTGGACCAGGACCGGCCGAGCTGCCTGACCTGGCAGTCCGCCCTCAGAACGCCTGCGTAACGGCGTAAATCAGCAATCCGGCCAGCCCGCCCACCACGGTGCCATTGATGCGGATGAACTGCAGGTCGCGGCCGATCGCCAGCTCGATGCGGGTGCTCATCTCCTCCTTGCTCCACAGCGCCAGGCGGCTTTCGATAAAGTCGCCCACTTCGCCCCGGTAGCGGCGCACCAGGGAACTGGTGCCGGCGACGATGGTGTCGTTCAGCCAGGCCCTGGCCTTGTCGTCGCTGGCCAGCACCTGGCCCGTATTGCCGGCCATACGGGCGATGGTGCGCGCCAGCGCCGGCCGTTCGCTGTTCAGGTCTGCCAGCAGGCGTTCGCTGATGCTGTCCCAGACTTCGCCCAGCATCGCTTGCACCTTGTCGCTGGCCAGCGCCTGCAGCTGGTAGCGCTTGACCGTGTCCTGCCAGTGCGCATCGCTTTTCAGGTGCAGCGCGCTGTCGGCGATCCAGCCGGACAGGCGCGCGCGCATCGGGTGCTGCGGATCGGCGCGCACGGCCACCAGGAATTCCTGCAGCGAGCGTATCATGCGCGCCTCGTACAGCACCAGGCCTGCCTTGATCAGCTTGTTTTCGATATGGAAGGCGTTCAGCGCGAAGTCGCCGATGGCGGCATGGTGGCTTTCGTCGGCCAGGTAGTCGGCGCCCTTGTCGAGCACGAAGTCGAGCAGCTCCTGCGGCTTGCCGTCGGCGATCAGCGCATCGATGCAGTCGGCCGCCACGCTCGACAGGTTCAATTCGCCCAGGTAATGCGTGGCCTTGCTGCGCAGCAGTTCGCGCATCTGTTGCTGGTCGAGCATGGACAGCAGCTGCTTCGCCACGCCGGCCGCCGAGTCTCCCAGTTGCTGTGCGTGGCGCGGATCGCGCAGCCAGGCCCCCAGCAAGCTGGCCGGGTCGGCCTGGGCAATGCGTTCGGCAATGCCCTGTTCGGTAATGAAATGGTTTTCCACGAACGCGCCCAGGCTCTGGCCGATGCCGTCCTTGCTGTTCGGGATAATCGCCGTATGCCAGATCGGAATGCCCAGCGGATGGCGGAACAGCGCCACCACGGCAAACCAGTCGGCAATCGCCCCGACCATCGAGGCTTCGGAAAACGCTTCCAGGTAGCCCCAGGCCGGGTGGCCGCCACGCTGCGAGCGGGCCAGCGCAAACAGCAGGGCGGCGGCGACCAGCAGGCCGACGGCGACCCACTGCATGGTGCGCAGGCGCGCGCGCTTGAGCTGGTCGGCGTTCTGTTCCAGCTGTTCGATCAGGACGGGAGCGGGGTGCATGGCAAAACTCTCTGCTAATAACAAGAGTGCCATCATAACTGCGGCGCGCGACAAGGGCTGTCGCGTACGCCGCAGCGGTAAAGCAGGGTCAGGTTTTCGGATGCAGCAGCGAGCGCTTGCGGGCGTAGCCGAAGTAGATCGCCAGGCCGATCACCAGCCAGATGCCGAAGGCGATCCAGGTCACCAGGCTCAGGTAGCTCATCAGGGCCACGCAGAAGATCACGGCCAGCGCCGGTATCACCGGCACGCCCGGGCAGCGGAAGGCGCGCGGCAGGTCAGGGCGCTTCTTGCGCAGCACCACCACGGCAATCGCCACCAGCGTAAACGCGGCCAGTGTGCCGATATTGATCAGTTCCGCCAGGATATTGAGCGGAATCACGGCAGCGATCAGGCCGAACACGATGCCGACCAGCCAGGTGGCAAAGAACGGCGTCTGGAAACGTGGATGCACGGTCGACAGGCGGGCCGGCAGCAGGCCGTCGCGCGACATGGCGAAAATGATGCGCGTCTGGCCAAACGCCATCACCAGGATCACGGTGGTCATGCCGAGGATCGCACCCAGGTCGACAAAGCCCGCGATCCAGTTTTCGCCCGCATATTGCAGCGCCAGCGACACCGGGTGGTCGACGCCGAGGAATTTCTGGTACGGCACGATGCCGGTCATGATGGCGGAGACCACCACGTACAGCACGGCGCACACGGCCAAGGAACCGATAATGCCGATCGGCAGGTCGCGCGACGGCTTCTTGACTTCCTCGGCGGCCGAGGTGACGGCGTCAAAGCCGATAAAGGCAAAGAACACCAGCGCTGCCGCGCTCATCACGCCGTTCATGCCGAAAGGCATATAGGGCTGCCAGTTGGCCGGCTGCACATGGCGCGCGCCGAAGATGATAAACAGCAGCACCACGCCGATCTTGATGGCCACCATGATGTTGTTCAGGCGCGCCGATTCGCGCACGCCCCAGCCCAGCATGGCCGTCAACAGCAGCATGATCACCAGCGCCGGCAGGTTGATCCAGGTGGACACGCCCGGCAGCGCACCGGGCGCGGCCGTCAGCTCGACCGGCAGCACGATGCCGAAGCCGGCGATGAGCGACTGGAAATAGCCGGACCAGCCGACGCAGACGGCGGCGGCCGCCAGCCCGTATTCGAGCAGCAAATCCCAGCCTATCATCCAGGCCGCCAGCTCGCCCATGGTGGCGTAGGTATAGGTATAGATGGAACCGGCCACCGGCACGGTCGAGGCGAACTCCGCATAGCACAGCGCGGCAAAGCAGCAGGCCACCGCCGCGATCACGAACGACAGCGACAGGGCAGGCCCCGCCGTCAGCGCGCCGGTGCCGGTCAGCACGAAGATACCGGTGCCGACGATGGCGCCGATACCCATCAGCACCAGGTCGAACGGCCCCAGCACTTTGGCCAGCCCGCCCGGCTTCTTGCTGTGGGCAATCATGTCATCCAGATTCTTGGTTCTCAATAAGCTCACTGTCACTCCCGTGCGTTTTTATAGTGGTTTTGTCATCGCGGCCGCCTCATGGGTGGCCAGGCGAAGGCAGATTCTAGCGCAGGGGAGGGGAATTACTGAAAGAAATGTGGGAAATGGCGTGTGGCTTGTTTAATTTTTGCTATTAGTGTGACACTTGAAAAAACAGCGGCCCTCGACATTTTTCAGACCTGCTTGGCCCGGAGAGCGTGGGCTGGCGGCTTTGGCATGGCTTATCGCTGAATGGCAGCTCCCACAACGGACACCGAACTATGGTGCCCGGTTCACCACCTCTGCCGACAGACCAAACAGTTTCCTGACCCACGCGCACCGATACGCGGCCAGCCGTGCAGGCGCGTGCGATAAAGGCCGCTTAATAAATTTCATTTGCACGCGCTGTTCTTCGCCACCGAATACGCGAGTTCATACTGCTGTTGATACATGAGCAAAGCAAGATCGTCATCCGTATTGTACGGGCCGTCCCCGAGCGACTTCACCTGGCTGGCTTGCTCCGCAAACTTGGCTTGGGCATCCTTCAATTGCGCCCAGTACGTGGCGCACCAGCCGTCCTTTTTGTCGAGCCTTGCTTCGAGCTGCGTGATCGCTTGATCCCAAAGGATATTGGAGCGGCCATAGCAAGACTTCAGGCCGCCATTGCTGGCGCACGCATGGAGTTCGCACTTGAGTGCTTTGGTACACCGGTCCAATTCAGCGGAAACTTTGCGCGCCAGCTCTGCAGGAGGCTGCTGCGCAAGCGCGCACGGCGAAAGACAAACAAGGAGAAAAGCGATATATCCCGATGAGAATGGCATGCTGACCTGTCTTCAATTAGCCCCGCAACACGCTGAGCAACATTATCAAAAATCCACATGATTCTGGCATGCCCACCGACATGCCTACGTGCCCGCCACCTCGCCCGATCGATGGCCAAAGCCAGTCCCGACGGTGCCTCGGCAGGATGCCACAAAGGTCGCCATGGCTGCTTCCGGCTTCAGTGTCCACGGCAACTATCGACCCTGTTCACACGTCGTATCACAGTCGCAAATACACGCGCTGTGTCTGGAGGCCTCGGCCGCTCGTTGCACGAACTTTGCTGAAGCGCCATTGCCGCAAGTTGGTGTGCGGCCGGGTTACTTCTGCGGCTTGAAGGCGTGGCTGTTGTCGAATCCAAACTGATTTTCTTCATACATCCGCTTCATCTTGCGTACCAGGTGTTTTTGCAGAACGGGCGGCAATTTGAAGTAGGGCGCGCTCGCAGTGGTCGAGCGTTGCAAGTCGAGGTCGCCCGTGATTGCCCTGATGGCGGCCTTGGCATCACGGTGAAAAACGATCATCTTCAGCCCGCCTTCATAAGGATCGTTCAGCATTTTGCCATTCTCGCTCGCGTAGAAGCGGTAGACCAGGACCGGATCGACCAGGCCATCGCCGTCGATATCGCTCAACTCGGCCAGCTTGGGCCACCAGCGCACGCCGGCCATCCCCTCCAGCGCGCCATCGTTGACCGTACCCTTGAGCGCCAGAGTCGGCCCGGCATTTATCTTGAACAAGTATGCGCCGATTTTGCTCGACAAAGCCTCGCCATCGTAGCGACGGTCACCGCTTTCGGTCAGGTACACCACATAGTCGCCGCTACTGTCTCGGTAGCAGAAGTGCTCAAGCACAGGCAAGGTCACCTTGGCAGTCTTGAGGGTATCTTGATGCATGAGAAAGTCATCGCCGATGCAAGGCGAACCGGGCACGGCATGAGCAGACGGGGACGATAATGTGAGTAAGGCAAACAGGGCTGCGGCGAGAAGGTGCATGGTGACAGTGCGTAGCAGGTGAAGGCAGAACGATGACTCGGGCGATGGCCTCCAGGTGGCTCTGGACAAATGACCATTTTTCGCCGAACTCGCTTGTTTGTGACGCCCCAGTATATCGCATCGATTGCCGAAAAAATATTTTTTGCGGTAACTGATGCCAAGCGAAGGTGCAGCGTCTCACTTTAGAAGCGCCCGGCGTCGAAAGCATGGATCGACGTGTCCGGAAGCAGCAGCCTTGCCGCCCTCATAGGCGCACCAAACCGTAACACGGCGCCTGACGTCGACAGCACCAAAACCCGGCCACCCTTGATTATTATTTGATCAAATGGATTGGATTGATCCGAAACAAACGTCCAGACGGCGCGACGAATTACCGCTTTTCCTTGTTAATCAGTTGCACCAGTTTGAACGCCTCATGTTCGATCACCGGTTCGGCCTCGTCGAGTTCCTGGCTGGCCTTGACATAGGCCGGGCGCTTGCGTTCCTTCTTTTCTTCCGGCGACACGGCCTTGGTCGCACCCGGCATGATCAGCTGCGCCCCGGCGTTGTATTTCCTGTAGATGAGCTGCTTGCCATATGGAGTGCTGTAGAAACGGTACATCTCGATGGCGGTCTCGGCGGAAATGGCACCGGTCAGCGCCCGCGCCAGGCGCTGGTACATCTCCGCAGGCGGGATTGTATCGAGCTTGGCGAGCACCGCCTGCTTCTGTGCTTCGTTCGGGTAGCGGCTGCGGGCGGCGACGCCCTTGACGACTTTTTCAATCTGCATCGCGCCCAGCAGATCCTGCACGGCTTTCAGATGGGCCGCATTGGGAGCCGCGAGCGGCGCTGCGGGCGCGGGGGCCGCGGCAAATACGGGGCTGGCGACGGCCAGCGACAGGCCGAATACGAGTTGGGCTGCAAACTTCATGCGTTTCCTTTGTTGCGGAGATAAGCGCCAGGCAAGCTTGCGGTGATGAAGTTGCCGCTCGGCGTGGGCCTTGCCGCTGGCATGGCTGCGTGGCACCACCGCAGCCCATGCCAGGATAGTCAAGGCGATAAAGATCAGGTCCGCTTCGACTTGCCGATCACGCTCGCCACCTTGGTGGTAATCATGTCGACCGCCGGGCCATTGGCGCCATGCGGCAGGATGATGTCGGCGTTGCGCTTGGTGGGTTCGATGAATTGCTTGTGCATCGGGCGCACGGTTTCCAGATACTGCTCGACCACGCTCTCCACCGAGCGGCCGCGTTCGGTAATATCGCGCTGCATGCGGCGGATAAAGCGCACGTCGGACGCCGTGTCGACAAAGATCTTCAGCGACATCATGTCGCGCAAATCTTCGTCATACAGGGCAAACAGGCCTTCGACCACGATCACGGGGGCCGGCTTGACGGTAATGGTCTTGTCGGAGCGGTTGTGCAGCGTGAAGTTATACTCCGGCATTTCGATCGCTTCGCCGTTGCGCAAGGCCTTGACGTGCTGTATCAGCAAGGGCCATTCGAACGCCTGCGGGTGGTCGTAATTTTGCTGGGGGCGCAGTTCCGGCGCGAGATGGGTCTGGTCGCAGTAGTAATCGTCCTGCATCACGACCGACACCATGTCGGCGCCGAACGACGCCAGGACTTGCTGGGATACCGTGGATTTGCCACTGCCGCTACCGCCGGCGACACCAATGACAAACGGTTGGAAAGGGATAGTATTCATCCCCGAATGATACCGGAATCGCGGCCAATCCGACAGGGAGCGGCCGATTCGGCCATTACACTTCCCACTGAAACTTGACCGTCAGCGCCTGGTTGGTCACGCGCGGTGCACGCGTCCTGTCGCGCGCATAGCCGACCGACAGCGAACGCCCGTGGCGCCACAGGTGGCGGTACAGCAGCGAGCGGTGCAGCTGCTTTTCGGCCCACGGCTCCAGGTTGGTCACGCCATCGTCGCGCCGCGCGCCGGCCGTATTCTGCGCCAGCAGCCGCAAGGAGTCGCGCGGCGTCACGTGCAGCATGGCCAGCACACGCCAGCCGCTGTCGGTAAATGCCGGCTGGCCCAGCGTGCCCTGCACCCACGCGCGGTGCCAAAGCTGGTCCAGTTCCAGTGCCCAGCCGTTGGGCAGGGCATGGCGCCAGCCGAGGTCCAGCATGACGTTGCCGCCACGGCCCACGCGGTCGGCGTCGACGTCGAGCTGGCGGCCCAGCGTGGCTTCCGCATTGAACCTGGGCAGCCAGGGCAAGGGCGACGATGCGAAGCCGAAGTGCAGGGCGGGCGTGTGGTGCAGCTGGCCGAGGCGGTTGGCGCGCTGCTGGTCGAAGCCCAGGTTGGCCCAGAAATTGAGCTGGCGCGGGCCGCGAAACCAGACGCCCGGCTGCAGCTTGCGCTCGACCACCTGGCCGCCGGCCTGGCCGCTGACGCTGTCGCCAACGGTGCGGATGTCATGCAGGCCCAGGTGCGCTTCGGTCTCGTACATCTCCAGCGACAGGTCGTTCCAGCCGGGTCGCTGCGCGCCCAGGCGGCGATTGAGGTTGATGTCGGCCTTGATCACGCCCGCCTGCGGCACGAAGCCGTTGTCGTTGACAAAGCCGCCGCTGCTGGCCTCGAATACGGCATCATTCCACCAGGCGTCGCTGATATGCGTAAGCTTGCCCCAGCCGTAAGCGCCGCGGCGCAGGGGCGCGCGGCGGGGCTGCCGCGCCGCGTCTTCGGCCAGGGCCACGCTGCTGTTCGACTGCATCAGCAGCCAGGCCGCCTGCTGGCCATCGCCGCGCCACTGGCCGTCGACTCCGAACACGGTATTGGCGCCGGCGCGCCCATAATCACGCTGCGAGGCAAACGCGCCAAGCAGCACGCCATCCCCGTGCCAGCGTCCGCGCAGCAGGCTGGCCAGGGTGCGGCCGGTCTGCTCGTACTGCGCCGTTTCATATGGGCCGCCGCGCAGCACCACGCCGCCCGGCTGGTCGCGCAGGCTCATGGCGGTGGCGTCCAGCTGCGCCGAACGCCAGGTGGCGCGCAGGCCCCATTGCGGATCGGCCACCGTGCGCGAATAAAATGCTGCCAGCGGCAGGCCCAGCACGTCGGCGCTTTCGAGGAAAAAGCCCCGTTTTTCGGGCAGGCTGAGGGCGATGCGGCTGGCGCCGTTCGACATCGGTTCGTCGATCTCGACCTGCGAATAGTCGGGATTGAGCATGCCGTTGAAGACCCAGTCCGCGCGCGGACGGGCATTGACCTCCAGGCCCAGGCTGGCCTGCTGGCGGCTGCGCCGGCCATCGGCATCGCTGTCCTTTTTTGCGCGCAGGGTCAGTTCGGGTTTTAGTTCGAGGAAAGCATGATCGCGCACCGTGGCCACCGTGTCCCGCATGCCGGTGATGTCCTGCAGCAGCGCGATATGGCTGAGGGCATCGGTAGTCAAGGGCGCGCTGGTCAGCAGCATGCCGCCCGCGTGCGGCACGCTGCGCTCGACCATCGCGCGCCACGCCTTGCCGTCCGCGTAAGGAAAACGCAGACTGGCCAGTGGCCAGCGCACTTCCATGCTGTAGCCGTCATCGAGCAGCCTGACCGCCGCATCGATCGGGAAATCGGGGCCGAGGTCCGATTCATCGTCGTCGGCGCGGTACATGCCGTCAGTCAGCACGCCGGCCGTATTGACCCGCACGAACTGCGCCGCGCGGCCATGTCCGGTCGGGTCGAGCCAGATGCCGATGAAGTCCTGGTCAAGTCCCACCTTGTCGCGCCGCGCCAGCGCGCCTTGCCGCTTGTGCGGCGCGTCGTCCCAGGCGCGGATGCCGAACACCAGCGCGTCATCGGTGATCAGCAACTGCACCGTGGTGCGCAACTGCGGCGGCGCGGGCCGGCCGTTTTCAGGCAGGTATTCGTAAAAGGTGTCGAACACGGGCGCGTCCTGCCAGGCCTGTTCGAGCAGCGCACCGTCGACCCGCAACGGCGCGCTGGCGCGAACCAGGTGCGCGGGCAGGGCGGCGGCACCGGGCACATGGGCCTCGCAGGTGGCGGCGGCGCTGGCCAGCAGCAGCGCGGACAGCAGATGAGTGTTGATCTTGAGGATAGGCGGCACCGGTTCCCTTGCTGTTGATACAGGCATGCGCGCGGTAGGGGCATGATTGCAGGCGCCAGTGTAATCGATGCAATGTTAAACAGGCAAGTATACAGGCAAGTGTGCAGGCAAGTGCGAAGCGGTGCTCAGGCAGTGCCCGGCCATGTGGAAAGCACCTGCTCGGCCACTGCCTCCAATGTGGCACGGCTGAATCCCGCCTTCGCCTGTACCGCCATGCCGTGTAGTACTGTCAAGACGAACGTGGCCAGCACGGCGGGGTTCGCGCTTTCCGGCAGGTCTCCCCTCTGTTTCGCCTGTTCCAGGCGCAGGCGCAGCGATGCTTCTCCTCCCGCACGTGCATCGATCAACGCCTTTTGAATCGGTTCGACATCGCTTGAGCCAGCCAGGGCGCCGTGAATGCCGAGGCAGCCCCGGCGGTCGGCGTGACGGGTATGCAGTTCGGCCGCGCCGCGCAGCATGCACTCGACCACCTTGCGCGAGGTCGGCTGCTCCAGTGCCGCTGGAAAGAAACCCAGATGACGATCGTAATAACGCTCCAGGGCGCGGCGAAACAAGGCTTCCTTGTTGCCAAACGCGGAGTAGAGCGCTGGCCGTTCAACCCCTGTTGCCTGCGTCAGATCGGTGTACGAGGCACCTTCGTAGCCCAGGCGCCAGAACACATTCAGCGCGGCGTCGAGCGCTGCATCTACATCGAACTCACGGTGGCGCCCCATTGTTTTCCCTGCTTTGTGTTTTTTCGTAATGATCGATATTAAATTAACTGATCGCTGCGGTCAAGACGGCCGCACTCCCGCAACAGGCTGCCATAGCGCGCAATATTGGCCGCTTGACACCCTCGCAATGATAACGTAACGTTCGTTACCATACTGATCGTTATGGTTCGCCGTTTCCCGGACGAGGCACGATCTGTCATATGAAAAAGGAAAAATCCATGCAAAAGACTTTCGAAGGCAAAACGGTGCTGGTCACGGGTGGCTCACGCGGGCTTGGCGTTGCCATCGCCCACGCATTTGCCGCTTATGGTGCAAACGTTGCGATCAGTTATGCCGCTTCGGCTGACAAGGCAGCGGCAGTCGTAGAAAATCTGAAAGACCAAGGCGTGCGTGCCATTGCCATCCATAGCGACCAGGCGGACCTCAATAGTGGCAGGCCGCTGATCGATGCAGTGATCGCCGAATTTGGCCAACTCGATATTATCGTTAATAACGCTGGTATCGCTGCCCAGGGCCAGCTCGTCGATGATCCGGCTCTCGATGAAGAAAAGTACAATCGCCAGTGGCAAGTCAATGTGCTGGGGTCGATTGCCAATACGCGGGCGGCAGCGTCGAAATTGACGGATGGCGGCCGGATTATCTTCATCGGCTCTTTGCTCGGCGACTACGTGCCGTTCAAGGGCGTTGCCGATTACGCGGGTACCAAAGCGGCGCTGGCCGGATACGCCAGGGGCATTGCGCGCGACCTCGGCTCGCGCAATATCACCGTCAACGTGGTGCAGCCGGGCGCCATGCCTACCGACATGAACAAGGAAGTGGCAGGCGAACTGCCGGACATGGACACGTTTCTGGACATGCATCCCATCCGCCGCTTTGCGACCCTGGAAGAGGTGGCGGAAGTGACCTGTTTCCTCGCTGGCCCGCATGCGGGCTACATCACTGGCGAGACCATCAATGTAGCAGGTGGACTCGGCATATAACAGCCGCGCCAGCGCGCCGTTCTTGCTTGATGGCGCGCTGGCGATGCTAGACTGCAGGGTGTCAGCATCTACAGCCTTCTACAATATGAGCACGGTGAAGTCCCCCCAGGACAAAAAGAGATTGAGCCTGCAAAAAGACCGCCGCAACATGTACGGCGAGAGTCCGCATTCGAGCCGCAAGAACATCCGGCGGGGCAAGCAGAACCAGCACCAGGAAGAGCGGCGCACGTCAAACCAGACGCTGGCGCTGGTCGCCGCGCACAGCACGGAAGACCAGATGATTGCCTGCGAGGTGGCGGCCGATACCGGCGCCAGGGTGAACCGGTTGAAAGGCTTTAAAAAAGATCCCGACCGCCCACTCGCTGATTTTATCGAGCGCCAGCAGTCCAGGCGGGAACGCGCGGGCATGCATCAGGCTGAACATCCGCCTGAAGACGCAGCGAAGGCGACGTGAATATCCCGTTGCACGTTCCGCTTACGGCCTCCTCGCGGCATCCACCTGCGCCTGCACGCCCCGGAAATACGTCAGCGGCCGGCCTATCGTCACGCCCATCAGGGCGGCGCCCTGGATAATGTCGGCGGTGTCGCGCCGGTACACGATCAGTGCATCCATGTTGTCGGTGCCCGATCCCTCGATCTGGATCAGGTCATAGCCGCCTTCGTCCACCGCGCGCTGCGCCAGTTCCCGGTCCAGCCATTCGTAATACGGCAGCACGCCCCGGCCATCCTGCTGCAACAGTTCATATGGGAAGTCGGGGAAGTCGTCGAACATGTCCTGGATCTGTTCATGCAGTTCGTCGATCTTGTCGCTCGACGCGATATAGGCGCCCAGCTGATCGATGATCTCCAGCGCGTAGGCCTCGCCATCGCTGGTGACCCATTCTTCCTGCGCATTGGAAGGCGCGGCGGCAATGGCGGCGACGGCCTCGTCAAGTTCCTCGCCTTCCAGGTCGCCGCAGGTCATCAGGGTCAGCAGTTCGGATAACAGCATGGTTGCCTTTCAAGAAATTACGGTGAGCTGGGGCGGCGGGTTGGTTTGCCGTTGTAAATATACCATTGCCGCGTGCACCGGTGCGCCCGGTAGAGCCCGCGCTGTGCTGCAAAGCCGTTGCCCCGATCTCGCTACGGGGAATTGAAAAATTTCAACTGAATCCGGTATAAATTTGCCATCTTGATTTGCCGTCTGATACGAGCCCCGGGCACCGGGAACGGGCCGCAAGCCACGGCCTTCCTTGTACCAACCGTTGAGGTGCCGTATGCCAAGCAAGATGTCCTCTTCCATCCTGTTGCAGCATATCTGCGACAGCGCCACCGATTTCGCCATTTTTACCGTCAGCCTGGCCGGCGACGTCACCAGCTGGAACGTGGGCGCAACGCATCCTCGGTTTTACAGAGGATGAAATGCTGGCGCATGATTCCATGCAAATATTTACCCCCGAAGACCGTGCCGCAGGGCAGGCCGAGCGCGAAATGCAGACGGCGGCATTGACGGGGCGGGCGGCGGATTATCGCTGGCACTTGCGCAAGAATGGCGCCAGGTTCTGGGCCGACGGGGTGATGATGCCGACAACAGTATCATCGGCTTCCTGAAGATATTGCAGGACATCACGGCGCGGAAAATAGCGCAGGACGAATTCATCCGCCTGGGCGCCATCGATGCGCTGACCGGGCTGGCGAACCGCACCTCGTTCGCCGCACGATATCGAGATCGAACTGACGGAGCGCGATGCAATCGACCTCAAAAACGAGGGCAGCAGCGTGCTGTCGCAGCTGGTGGCGGCCGCGTTCAATCTGTCGCTCGACGACTTCGGCACCGGCTATTCGTCACTGAGCCAGCTGCGCACGCTGCCGGTGGCCACGCTCAGGCTCGACAAGAGTTTCCTGTTCGGCATGCCCGCCGAATCGAGCGCCAACGCCGTGGCAAAAGCGGTGATTTTGCTGGCCAATGACTTGACGCTGCACGTGATTGCCGAAGGCGTCGAGGAAACCGCGCAGGCGCAGTTCCTGCTGGCGCTGAATTGCGCCGCCTGCCAGGGCTATCTGTTCTCCGAAGCCATGCCGCCGGGCGTGGCAATTGAGTGGCTGCTGTCAGAGCGCCACATACCGCCGGCGCTGCCAGGCCTGCCGCTGCATTTGCACTGGCTGCCTCAGAACGGCCACGGCTGGCGCGTCACGGCTACCGCCACGATATACGCGAACACCAGCAGCGCCGCCACCAAGGCGCTGGCGCGCAAGGCCAGCGTCTTGCCGCGCTTGAGGGCGATCGTGCCCAGCACGATATACGCCACCAGCGCGCACAGCTTGGCGGCCAGCCACGGCTGCCGGCCCGGCGACTGGCCGCTCCACACGGCCAGCGCAATGGCGCTGGCCAGCAGCGCGGTATCGATCAGATGGGGCGCGATTTTTACCCAGCGCTGCTGCAGCGCCGGCGAGGCGCGCAGCATCCAGCCGCCGCGCAGCAGGAACAGCGCGCCGCTGGCGGCGGCGCAGCCCATGTGAAAATGCTTGAGAGTCAGATAATCCATTGCCTGGCCTTGCCGGAGTGAGCGATGGGCGCCAGCATAGCCGTATTTGACGCAGGCGGCCATACGCCTTCGGGAGGAAGCGCGCTAGCGCCGCCATATTACAAACACCAGTTCCGGATCGCCTTCATCGAGATTGTCGATCTGGCCGCTGGGCGCAAAGCCCGCCCTGGCGATCATGGCCCGGGCGGCCAGGTTGGACTGGTTTGTCGAGGTGAACAGCCTGGCGCGGCTGCACGCCGCGGCGGCGGCCAGCAGGCGCAGTCCGATACCGCGGCGCCGGTGGAGCGGCGACACGACAACCAGCGAAACGAAATCGTGGCCGAAGAAGTCATCCTGCAGGACGACATAACCGGCGACCTGTCCGCCGCGCAGGGCGATCGTACACAGTCCCTTGCCGATGGCGGTACGCACGCACTCGCCGCGCTGCGCATGCGACTGCCAGCAGGCATCGCAGGCCAGCATGGCGGCGACGTCGGCCGGCGTCGCCAGCCGTGTCGATATCTCGTCCGCTTCGCCCGCACTGTGTCCGGGAGGGTGTTTATCGATCTGCATCGATCTTCCTTTCAGGCGCTGCAGGCAGTGTGCCAAAAACGGCCAGGTTTGTAAAACCGCGGCCCGTGCGCCCCGGCCAGGGCCAGGGTGACTAGTCACTTCTGCCGACCCCTCTATCCAGATTGCCTTGCCAACACCACCCTGTGGCCGATAGTGCCGCGCGCCTGCGCCACGTAAGCTGGTCGGGACGGCTGGCCAGACGGCCAGTGCATTCATGGAGAAACATCGTGGCTACCTCAGAAGGTAACAATAACAACAGTAATACCGGCCGGACAGCGGGCATGCGGCGCAAGCAGCTGTCCGTGCTGGCCAGCAGCACCTTTGCGTTTACGATCTGCTTTGCGGTCTGGATGATGTTTGCGGTGCTGGGTATTCCGCTCAAGACCAGCCTGGGCCTGAGCGAGACGCAGTTCGGCCTGCTGGCCGCCATGCCGGTGCTGACCGGCTCTCTGGTGCGCGTGCCGCTGGGGATCTGGACCGACAAATACGGCGGCCGGCGCGTGTTCTTTTTGCTGATGCTGGCCAGCGTGGTGCCGCTCTGGCTCATTTCGTACGCCACCGCCTACTGGCATTTCCTGGTGCTGGGCATGTTCGTCGGCCTGGCCGGCGGCTCGTTTTCGGTCGGCACGCCGTACGTGGCGCGCTGGTACGAAAAAGAGCGGCGCGGGTTGGCGATGGGTATCTTCGGCGCGGGCAACTCTGGCTCGGCCCTGACCAAGTTCGTTGCACCCGGCATCGTCGCCGCGTTTGGCTGGCAGATGCTGCCGAAGGTCTACGCGGTGACCATGCTGGCCACCGCGATTATTTTCTGGCTGTTTTCGTTCACCGACAAATCGCACCTGGCGCCTTCCAACGAAAGCTTTGCCGCCCAGATGCGCGTACTGAAAGACCCGCGCGTATGGCGCTACTGCCAGTACTACTCGGTGGTGTTCGGCGGCTATGTGGCGCTGGCGCTGTGGATGACCAAATACTACGTGGCCGAATACGGTTTTGACCTGAAACACGCGGCGCTGCTGGCGGCCTGCTTCTCGCTGCCGGGCGGCGTGCTGCGCGCCATGGGCGGCTGGATCTCGGACAAATATGGCGCGGCGAAGGTGACCTGGGCCGTGATGTGGGTGTGCTGGGTTTGCTTTTTCCTGCTGTCGTATCCGCAGACGCAGATGGTGATCGAGACCGTCAGCGGCCCGCTGGCGTTCCATGTCGGCCTGCCGCCCGTGCTGTTTACAGTGCTGCTGTTCGTGGTCGGCATCGCCATGGCGGTCGGCAAGGCGTCCGTTTTCAAATTCATCGGTGACGACTTTTCCGGCAATATCGGCGCCGTCTCCGGCGTGGTGGGCCTGGCCGGCGGCCTTGGCGGCTTCGTGCTGCCGGTGCTGTTCGGCGCGCTGGTGGATTTTACCGGCGTGCGTTCGAGCGCCTTCATGCTCCTCTACGGCACCGTCTGCGTGTCGCTGGTCTGGATGCACTTTTCCTTCAAGCCGCCACGCGCGGCAAGCAATCAACAACCTGCAGGAGTATCGCTGTGAGCAAATACATGATCAATACCTGGGAGCCTGAAACCCCGGCTTTCTGGCAACAGACGGGCAAGGCCACTGCCGGGCGCAATCTGTGGATTTCGATCCCCGCGCTGCTGCTGGCGTTTGCCGTGTGGATGGTGTGGAGCGTGGTGGTGGTCAACCTGCCCAATATCGGTTTCACCTACAGCAACAACCAGCTGTTCTGGCTGACCGCCTTGCCCGGCCTGTCCGGCGCCACCTTGCGCATCTTCTATTCGTTCATGGTGCCGATCTTCGGCGGCCGGCGCTGGACAGCCATTTCCACCGGCTCGCTGCTGATTCCGGCGATCGGCATCGGCCTTGCGGTGCAGGATGTGAACACGGGCTACCCGACCATGCTGGTGCTGGCGCTGCTGTGCGGCTTCGGCGGCGGCAATTTCGCTTCGTCGATGGCCAATATCAGCTTTTTCTATCCAAAAGCGAGCAAGGGTTTCGCGCTGGGCATGAATGCGGGCCTGGGCAACCTGGGCGTCTCCGTGGTGCAGTTCGTGGTGCCGCTGGTGATCACCATGGCGGTGTTCGGCGCCTGGGGCGGCGAGGCGATGACCTGGGCCAAGGGCGGCGCCACCAAACAGATGTGGCTGCAGAACGCCGGCTTTATCTGGGTGCCGTTTATCGCGCTCAGTACCTTGCTGGCGTGGTTCGGCATGAACGACCTGGCCTCGTCCAAAGCCTCGTTTTCCGAGCAGGCCGTGATCTTCCGGCGCAAGCACAACTGGCTGATGTGCTGGCTGTATACGGGCACCTTCGGCTCCTTTATCGGCTATTCGGCCGCGTTTCCGCTGCTGATCAAGATCCAGTTTCCGGATGTCAACCCGCTCGACTACGCATTCCTGGGCCCGCTGGTCGGCGCCCTGGCGCGGGTGGCCGGCGGCGTGATTTCCGACAAGCTGGGCGGCGCCCGCGTCACCCTGTGGTCGTTTTTCCTGATGATCGCCGCCGTGCTGGGCGTGCTGCATTTTATGCCGCAAGCAGGCGAAGGTGTGCACGCGGCGGGCAGCTTCGGCGGCTTTTTCTGGATGTTCATGCTGCTGTTTGCCGGCACCGGCGTCGGCAATGCCTCGACTTTCCGCATGATCCCCGTGATCTTTCTGACCGAGCACCAGCGCGCCGCTGCCGGCAAGGGCAAGGCGGCGCAGGAGCAGGCGATAGTCGACGCCAACAAGGAGGGCGCGGCGGTGCTGGGCTTTACCTCGGCCGTGGCGGCGTACGGCGCCTTCTTTATCCCGAAAAGCTATGGCACCTCGATCGCGCTGACGGGCAGTCCCGATGCGGCGCTGTGGGGCTTTATCGGCTTTTATGTCAGCTGCATCGCGATTACCTGGTGGTGCTATGCGCGCAAGAATGCGCCCATGCCCTGCTGAGTAGTGAACCCAGAAGCGGAAGGACTGGGGTCGGACCCTCAGGGTCCGACCCCGGAATTTGCCTTTAGGGTGAAAAATGGGAAAGTAAAAAAATGGAAGAACTGGAAAAATTCGTCAACGGCTTCAGCCTGTTCCAGCAGCAGTACTTCAGCGAGCCGCAGACCTTATATGACAGCCTGCGCGACGGCCAGCGGCCGTCGACCCTGTTGATCGGCTGCTGCGATTCGCGGGTCGATCCGATGCTGCTGACGGGCAGCGACCCGGGCGACATGTTCGTGATCAGGAATATCGCCAACCTGGTGCCGCCGTGTACGCCGGACGCGCCGCCGGGGGTGAGCTCCGGCATCGAGTTCGCCGTCTGCACGCTGCAAGTGGCGCGCGTGATCGTATTGGGCCATGCGCGCTGCGGCGGCATCCGCGCGCTGCTCGAACCGCAGCCGCGCGCCGAGGGGCAGGAGACCGACTTCGTGGGCCAGTGGATGCGCATCGCCGAACCGGTGGCGCAGCGCGTGCGGCGCGACCTGGACCACCGCCCGGCGCACGAACAGCGCCATGCCTGCGAACTGGCCAGCATCCTGCAGTCGCTCGACAACCTGCTGACCTACCCGTGGCTCAAACGCCGGGTCGAGCAGGGGCAGTTGAAGCTGCACGGCTGGTATTTCGATATCGACAGCGGCGCGCTGATGGCGTATTCGGCGCGCCAGCAGCAGTTTTTGCCGCTGGTGTGTCCGATCGAACGGGCGCGCCATCTGCATCAGCGGCCGTGGCCGGATTCATCGCAAGCTGGGCCGATTGCGTAGGTCGGATTAGCGGCGGTACGCCGCATAATCCGACAACAATGTTGACGTGGGCCGGCAGTGGTCTAGGATGACGCGCTGGCGCGCCTCGGCGGCCCCGCTAATCCGACCTACCGAACCGTAACAAATCCCCGCTGCGATCAAACGCCAGCAAACTGCCGATCCGGCCTTCCTCGATCGCCCTGACCATCGCCCGCAGCGGCGCCTCGCATTCTTGCGGCGCGGGCGGCTGGCCGCTGCTGCCGGCCAGTCCGGCCACGAACACCACGTCCCAGTGTGCCGGCATCTGCTTTGATTCCTCCAGCAATGCTGCAAAACTGCCCAGTTCTTCGGGCAGCTTGTCGGCGCACAGCACCGGCGTGAGCGACTTGCCCTGGCCGCCCGGTTCGGCTTCGGCACGGGTAAAGGTAAACAGCAGGCGTTGTGGCTGTTGCTGCTGGCGCGCGCTGGCAACCAGGCTGGCGTAATCGGTAATGGTCATGCTGCGGATTCCTGTGTGAACGGTCAAGGCTGACAGATATACCGCAGCGGGGCGCGCGCGCCCATAGGCATTAGTGCCTATGCCTCTACGCATTCCTGGCGCCCGAAACCGACTTCCTGCCAATATCGCGCGCAGCCTGCGCTCGCTAGACTCATTGCATCGACGTTCGAGCCATCCTGCTCGCAGCGTTTTAATGACCTGGCGCCGCATTGCGGCGCATGTGTGGAGGTAGCATGAGTCACTTTCTGGACCGTCTTAAATTTTTCAACAAGCGCGCCGAGCCGTTTTCGAACGGCCATGGCACCGTGGTCGATGAAGACCGCACCTGGGAAAACGCGTACCGCCAGCGCTGGCAGCATGACAAGATCGTGCGCTCCACGCATGGCGTCAACTGCACCGGCTCGTGCAGCTGGAAGGTGTATGTCAAGAATGGCCTGATCACCTGGGAAACCCAGCAGACCGATTATCCGCGCACCCGCCCGGACCTGCCCAACCACGAGCCGCGCGGCTGCCCGCGCGGCGCCAGCTATTCCTGGTATGTGTATTCGGCCCAGCGCGTAAAGTATCCGATGATCCGCGGCCGGCTGATGGAAATGTGGCGCGAAGCGCGCAAGACCATGGACCCGGTCACCGCCTGGGACCATATCAGCCAGGACCCGGTGCGCTCGCAGCAGTACAAATCGATCCGTGGCCTGGGCGGCTTCGTGCGCGCCACCTGGGATGAATCGAACGAGATGATCGCGGCCGCCAATGCGCTGACGATCAAGAAATATGGCCCGGATCGCATCGTGGGCTTTTCGCCGATTCCCGCCATGTCGATGGTCAGCTATGCGGCCGGCACGCGCTATCTCTCCCTGATCGGCGGCGTGGCGCTGAGCTTTTACGACTGGTACTGCGACTTGCCGCCGGCCAGCCCGCAGGTGTGGGGCGAGCAGACCGACGTGCCGGAATCGGCCGACTGGTACAACTCGACCTTTCTGATGGTGTGGGGCTCGAACGTGCCGATGACGCGCACCCCCGACGCCCATTTTTATACGGAAGTGCGCTACAAGGGCACCAAGACCGTGGCCGTGTCGTCCGATTTCGGCGAAATGGCCAAGTTCGGCGATATCTGGCTGGCGCCCAAGCAGGGCACCGACGCTGCGCTGGCGATGGCGATGGGCCATGTGATCCTGAACGAATACCATACACACCATCAATCGGCCTACTTCAAGGGCTATGCGAAACAGTACACGGACTTCCCGATGCTGGTGCTGCTGAAGGAGCAGAACGGCATCCTGGCGCCCGAATACTTTTTGCGCGCCTCGCACCTGGCCAACAACCTCGATGAAACCAACAACCCGGACTGGAAAACACTGGTCTTCGACGAAGCGTCGGGCCGCATCGTGGCGCCGGCCGGCTCCATCGGTTTCCGCTGGGGCGAAGCGGGCAAGTGGAACCTGGAGATGAAAGAGGGCGGCAACAGCGCGCCGGTCGATCCGCAGCTGTCCCTGCTGGGCAACAGCGATGAAGTGGTGGCGGTTGGCTTCCCCTACTTTGGCGGCAAAGACAGCAGCGATGTCTTGATGCGCCATGTGCCGGCCAAGCGCCTGGTGCTGGCCGATGGCACGAGCGTGCTGGTGGCCACCGTGTTCGACCTGACCCTGGCCAACTATGGTGTCGACCGGGGCCTTGGCGGCGGCAATGTCGCCACCAGCTATGACGACGATGTGCCATACACGCCGGCTTGGCAGGTCAAGCATACGGGCGTGAAAGCGGCCGACGTGATCACCGTGGCGCGCCAGTTTGCCGACAATGCCGACCAGACGCGCGGCAAGAGCATGGTGATCGTCGGCGCGGCCCTGAATCACTGGTACCACATGGACATGACCTATCGCGGCATCATCAACATGCTCATGATGTGCGGCTGCGTGGGCCAGTCCGGTGGCGGCTGGGCCCATTACGTGGGCCAGGAAAAGCTGCGTCCGCAGACCGGCTGGACGCCGCTGGCGTTCGCCCAGGACTGGAACCGCCCGATGCGCCAGATGAACGGCACCTCGTTCTTCTATGCGCACACCAGCCAGTGGCGCCATGAAAAGCTGCATACCGAGGAAATCGCCTCGCCGACGGCCGGCCCTGACGTGGCGCCGATGACGCTGCTGGACTACAACGCCAAGGCCGAGCGCATGGGCTGGCTGCCTTCCGCGCCGCAGCTGCAGACCAATCCGCTGGACGTGACGCGCGCCGCGCAGGCCGCCGGCGTCAATCCGGTCGATTATGCCGTTGACCAGATCAGGAACAAGCAGCTGGAGTTTTCCTGCGACGATCCGGACAATCCGGCCAACTTTCCGCGCAATATGTTTGTCTGGCGCTCGAATATCCTGGGCAGCTCGGGCAAGGGCCACGAATACTTCCTGAAGTACTTGCTGGGTACCCAGAACGCCCTGATGAGCGACGAGAACAACTGCATCAAGCCGCGCGACGTGAAAGTGCGTCCGGCCGCCGAAGGCAAGCTCGATCTGCTGGTGGTGCTGGACTTCCGCATGTCGACCACGTGCCTGTACGGCGACATCGTGCTGCCGACGGCCACCTGGTATGAAAAGGATGACCTGAACACGTCCGACATGCATCCGTTTATCCACCCGCTGTCGGAAGCCGTGCAGCCGCTGTGGCAATCGAAGTCGGACTGGGATATCTACAAGGGCATCGCCAAGAAATTCGAGGAAATCGGCGGCGAGTATTTGGGCACCCGGCAGGACATCGTCCTGACGCCCCTGATGCACGACACCCCCGGCGAACTGGGCCAGCCGTTCGATCCGAAAGACTGGCGCGCCGGCGAGTGCGAGCCAGTTCCCGGCAAGACCATGCCCAACTTTACCGTCGTCGAGCGCGATTACACGAAGATTTACCAGAAATTCACCTCGATCGGCCCGCTGCTGGAAAACATCGGCAACGGCGGCAAGGGCATCAGCTGGCAGACCGGCCATGAAGTCGAGGTCCTGCGCGGCATCAACCGCACCGTGCTGGCCGAGGGCGTGGCGCACGGCCAGCCAAGATTGGACACGGCCATCGATGCGGCCGAGATGATTTTGTCGCTGGCGCCGGAAACCAATGGCCACGTGGCGGTGAAAGCATGGGCCGCGCTGTCCAAAATCACGGGGCGCGACCATACCCACCTGGCGCTGCCGCGCGAGCACGACACGATCCGCTTCCGTGACGTGCAGGCGCAGCCGCGCAAGATCATCTCGTCGCCCACCTGGTCGGGCCTCGAATCCGAAGAAGTCAGCTACAACGCCTGCTATACCAATGTGCATGAACTGATCCCGTGGCGCACGCTGACCGGCCGCCAGCAGTTTTATCAGGATCACCGCTGGATGCGCGATTTCGGCGAGGGCCTGTGCGTCTACAAGCCGGCCATCAACACCAAAACCACCACGCAGATGCTGGGCGCGAGCCCGAACGGCAACAAGGAAATCGCGCTGAATTTCCTCACGCCGCACCAGAAATGGGGCATCCATTCGACCTATTCGGACAATCTGCGCATGCTGACGCTGTCGCGCGGCGGCCCCCATGTGTGGCTGTCCGAGATCGACGCGAAGAACGCCGGCATTGTCGACAACGACTGGATCGAAGTGTTCAACGTGAACGGCACCCTGACGGCGCGCGCCATCGTCAGCCAGCGCGTGCCGGAAGGCATGACCTTGATGTACCACGCACAGGAAAAGATCATCAATGTGCCCGGTTCGGAGCAGTCGGGCAAGCGCGGCGGCATCCACAACTCGGTGACGCGCGCCGTCACCAAGCCGACCCACATGATCGGCGGCTACGCGCAGCTGTCGTGGGGCTTCAACTACTACGGCACGGTGGGCTCGAACCGCGATGAATTCGTGTTGGTGCGCAAGATGAACAAGATCGACTGGCTGGAAGGCCCGCTGAAAGAAGAACAAGGGAGCATGGCATGAAAATCAGAGCGCAAATCGGCATGGTGCTGAACCTGGACAAGTGCATCGGCTGCCATACTTGCTCGGTGACCTGCAAGAACGTATGGACCAGCCGCGATGGCGTGGAATACGCATGGTTCAACAATGTGGAAACCAAGCCGGGCATCGGCTACCCGAAACAATGGGAAAACCAGGACAAGTGGAACGGCGGCTGGCGTCGTACCGCAGCCGGCAGGATCGAGCCGCGCCAGGGCAGCCGCCTGAAAATACTGGCCAATATCTTCGCCAACCCGAACCTGCCGCAGATCGACGAGTACTACGAGCCGTTCACGTTTGACTACGAGCGCCTGCAGAACGCGCCCTTGTCGGAAACGCCGCCGACGGCGCGGCCCATCTCGGTATTGACCGGCAAGAAGATGGACAAGATCGAGTGGGGCCCGAACTGGGAGGATGACCTGGGCGGCGAGTTTGCCCAGCGCAGCCAGGATGCGCTGTTCGACAACATGCAGAAGGAGATGTACGGCACGTTTGAAAACACCTTCATGATGTACCTGCCGCGCCTGTGCGAGCATTGCCTGAACCCGACCTGCGTCGCCTCCTGCCCATCGGGCTCGGTCTACAAGCGCGAGGACGACGGCATCGTGCTGATCGACCAGGACAAGTGCCGCGGCTGGCGCATGTGCATCTCCGGCTGCCCGTACAAGAAGATTTACTACAATTGGTCGTCCGGCAAGGCGGAAAAATGCACGTTCTGCTTCCCGCGCATCGAAGCGGGCCAGCCGACGGTGTGCTCGGAAACCTGTGTCGGACGCATCCGCTATCTGGGCGTGCTGCTGTACGACGCCGACAAGATCGAGGCGGCAGCCTCGGTGGCCGACCCGCGCGACCTGTATCCGTCGCAACTGGATCTCTTCCTCGACCCGCACGACCCGGCCGTGATCGACGAGGCGCGCCGCCAGGGCATCCCCGATTCGTGGCTGGAGTCGGCCCGGCGTTCGCCCGTCTACAAGATGGCGGTCGAGTGGAAGGTGGCGTTTCCGCTGCATCCAGAATATCGCACCTTGCCGATGGTGTGGTACATCCCGCCGCTGTCGCCGATCCAGGCGGCCGCCGAATCGGGCAAGCTGGGCAAGAACGGCATCCTGCCGGACACCGCCAGCCTGCGCATCCCGGTGCAGTACCTGGCCAACCTGCTGACGGCCGGCGACCAGCCGCCGGTGATCCGCGCGCTGGACCGCATGCTGGCCATGCGCGCCTATATGCGCAGCAAGCATGTGGCGCCCGAACCTGACCTGGCGGTGCTGGAGCAGGTGGGCCTGGACGCGGCCACCGTGGAAGACATGTACCACATCATGGCGATCGCCAACTACGAAGACCGCTTTGTCATTCCGGGCAGTCACAAGGAAATGGCCGAGGACAGCTTCAACGACAAGGGCAGCTGCGGCTTCACGTTTGGCAACGGCTGCTCGGACGGCAGCAGCGACGCCAGCCTGTTCGGCAAGCGCAAGCATGGCTCGGAGATATTCATGTCGATGCCGAAGTCGCGCAAAAAAAAGGAGAGCCTCGATGTCTGATCAATTGAATGCCATGCAGGGCTACCAGGTGTTGTCGGCGCTGCTGCTGTACCCGGAGCCGGAACTGCTGCAGGAGCTGCCCGCGCTGGCCGGTTTGCTGGCTGACACGCTGCCGGCCTGGCATGCAGCCCTGCAGCCGCTGCTGGCGCATTTGCAGGCCACCGCGCTGATCGACCTGCAGCAGCAGTACGTGATGACGTTCGACCGCAATCCGTCGCAGTCGCTGCATCTGTTCGAGCATATCCACGGCGAATCGCGCGACCGCGGCCAGGCCATGGTCGACCTGCTGGAAGAATACAGCCGCCACGGCCTGCAGATGGTGGGCGACGACTTGCCCGACTATGTGCCGCTGTTCCTGGAATTCCTGTCGCAGCAGCCGCCGCCGGAAGCCGAACGCCTGCTGGGCGACGCCATCCATGTGCTGGCATATATCGGCCGCAAGCTGCGCGCCAATGGCAGCACCTATGCCTGCGTGTTCGACCTGCTGCAGACCTTGACGCCGGTCCAGGCCGAGGAACTGAGCGAGCCGCCGATCCGCGACATGGACGAAGCGCTGGAAACCTTCGGTCCTGGCGCCGACGGCATCGAACCGCTGCTGAAACCCGGCGGCCTGGCCGCGGCGGGTCTGGCTGGCACGCACCCCGTCAATTTCTATCCCAAGGCGGCAGCACCGCATCACTGAAGGAGAGCGTCATGAACTACCTGCATCAATTTGTGTTCGGGATTTATCCCTATATCGCGCTAGCGATTTTCCTGGTCTGTAGCCTGATGCGCTTCGACCGCGAACAGTACACCTGGAAGTCGGAATCGAGCCAGGTCTTCTATGGGGGCCTGCTGCGCTTCGGCAGTCCGCTGTTCCATGTGGGCATACTGGGCCTGTTCTTCGGCCATGCGGCCGGCCTGCTGACCCCCGTCTGGGTGTGGGACACGCTGGGCGTGACGCATGGCGTCAAGCAGACGGTGGCCATGGTGGCCGGCGGCGTCATGGGTCTGCTCTGCCTGGCCGGCCTGCTGATGCTGCTGGTGCGCCGCTTTGGCAACGAGCGCGTGGCTGCCCGCTCCACTTTCAAGGACAAGCTGGTGCTGCTGTGGATCTTGCTGACGCTGCTGCTGGGACTGTCGTCGATCTTCGTCTCGGCCTCGCACATGGACGGCCACACGATGGTGCTGTTGATGACCTGGGCCCAGCACGTGGTGACCTTCCGTGGCGACGCCGCCGGCTTTGTCGCCGATGCGCCATGGATCTTCAAGCTGCACCTGTTCATGGGTATGTCGCTGTTCCTCATCTTCCCGTTCACCCGCCTGGTGCACGTGTGGAGCGGCTTTGGCGCCGTGGCTTACCTGGGCCGCGCCTGGCAGCTGGTACGCCGCCGTTAATCGTCGCTAATCGAAAAAGGAGAACAGCATGGGCATCTCGGTCAATGGCGTCGATATCGACGACACGGAAGTGGAACAGGAGCTGGCGCATCACCAGGGTGCCGGCAATCCCCTGAAACAGGCGGTGCAGGAACTGGTGCTGCGCCGGCTGCTGCTCGATGAAGCGCGGCGCCTGGGCCTGGCAGCTGCCAGCGATGACGATCTGGTCGAAGCGCTGCTGGCGCAGGAAGTCAAAGTGCCGGTCGCCGACGACGCCGCCTGCCGCACTTTTCATGCGCAGCGCCCCGAATTGTTCCGCAGCGGCGTATTGGTGGAGGCGCGCCATATCCTGTTCCAGGTGACGCCCGAAGCGCCGCTGGACCTGCTGCGCACCACGGCGCAGGCCGTGCTCGACGCCCTGAAACTTGCGCCGGAGCGTTTCGCGGAGCTGGCGGGCCAGTATTCGAACTGCCCGTCGGGTGCCCTCGGCGGCAACCTGGGCCAGCTGTCGCCGGGCCAGAGCGTGCCGGAATTCGAGGCGCTGGTGTTCCGGCTGGACGAGGGCGAACTGGCCGGGCGCCTGCTGGAAACGCGCTTCGGCTACCACATCGTGCAGGTGCTGCGCCGGGTGGAGGGCAAGGCGATCGCCTACGAGGCGGTGCAGGCGCAGATCGCCGACCGGCTGTCGCGTGCGGCCTGGCAGCGTGCCGTGCACCAGTACCTGCATCTGCTGGTGGGGCGCGCTGAAATCGACGGCGTGGAACTCGAAGGCACGGCTAGTGCGCTGGTGCAATAGGCCAGAGTAACTAGGCTGGCGGCGCGTCTGGCGTACAGCCAGGCGCGCCCCCAGGCTTTACAATCAGATGGTGAACAGGAGCAGGTGATGTTGCTTGACCGATTTGGCAGGTCCATCGACTATATACGGCTGTCGGTGACGGACCGCTGCGACTTGCGCTGCAGTTATTGCATGCCCAAGGGCTTTCGCGGCTACCAGGAGCCGAAGGACTGGCTGACGTTCGGCGAGATCGAGCGCCTGCTGGGCATTTTCGTGCGGCTGGGGACGCGCCGCGTGCGCCTGACGGGCGGCGAGCCGCTGTTGCGGCGCAATCTGCCGCAGCTGGCGGCGCGGCTGTCGGCGCTGCCGGGACTGCAGGACCTGTCGCTGTCGACCAACGCCACGCAGCTGGGCCGCCATGCGGTGGCGTTGCGCGCGGCCGGGGTGTCCCGCATCAACGTCAGTCTCGACTCGCTCGACCGCGCCTGCATGGAGAGCATCACGGGGCGCGACAGCCTGCAGGCCATCCTGGACGGCCTGATGGCGGGCAAGGCGGCCGGTTTCGCGCCGATCAAGATCAATATGGTGGCCATGCGCGGCATCAATGAGGAGCAGATCGAGGCCATGGCCGCGTTCTGCATCGAGCAGCATTTCATGCTGCGCCTGATCGAGGCGATGCCGATGGGCAGTACGGGGCGCAATGCGCAGTACATGCCGCTTGGTGCCGTGCGCGAGCGCCTGACGCAAAAATTCGGCCTGGTGCCGCAGGCGCAAGAACTGGGCGGCGGGCCGGCGCGCTATCTGTCGACAGCGGACGGGCAAGCCAGCATCGGCTTTATCACGCCGATGTCGCAGCATTTTTGCGCCACCTGCAACCGCGTGCGCCTGTCCGTCGACGGCACCCTGTACCTGTGCCTGGGCCAGGAAGAACAATTCGCCTTCGGCCCCATGCTGCGCGGCGGGGCCAGCGACGCGGAGCTGGAAGCGGCCATCCGCGCGGCGATTGAACTGAAGCCGCGGCAGCATGATTTCAATACGCGGCCGGAGAAGATAGTACGGTTTATGGCGCAGACGGGTGGGTGAAATATGCATTCACCCCGAACGGCGAAAGGGCCGGGGTCGGACCCTCAGGGACTCGGCGTCCCCGTCCGACCCCACACCTTTCTCTTGGGGTGGAAAAGGATATCGACTCGACTGCATTTCAAGAAAAACAGGTATAACCAAGTACAGCATGAGCCTCAACCAAATGATCTCCTCCTGGCAGAAACTCTCGACCAAGATCGTCGGCGCACTGCTGGGCATGCTGGCGCTGGCGCTGACGGCCATCGCCTGTACCCTGTTCCTGTCCTGGCAGCTCGAAGGCAGTTCGGCCGCGATCAACGAGACGGGCCGGCTGCGCATGCAGACCTATCGTTTGACCCTGCTGGTGGGCAGCGAAACGCGCTCCGGCGTGCAGCCGCAAGTGCTGCTGGTCGACGAGATGCTGGCCAAGATCGGCCGCGGCGATCCGCAGCGGCCCCTGTTCCTGCCGCCGTCGGCCGCCATCAAGACCGAGTTCGAACGCATCGTCGCCGCATGGCAGGGCGAACTGCGCCCGGCCGCGCTGGCCGTCAGCACGCCTGCGCAGGCGCGCAACTTCGAGCAGGAGGCGCAATCCTTTGCCGGCCAGGTCGACCAGCTGGTGCGCCTGATCGAGCGCGACAGCGAACAGCGCACCTTCTGGCTGCGCGGCTCGCAATTGATCCTGGTGGGGATGGCAGTGATCGGCACCGTCAGCATGATCTACCTGATGTTCATGCTGATTATCGAACCGGTCACGCGCCTGCGCCTGGGCATGCAGCGCATGAAGGAGCGTGACTTCAGCGTGCGCCTGGCGGTCGAGAGCAATGACGAATTCGGCCAGCTGGCCAGCGGCTTCAACCAGATGGCCGACCGCCTGCAGGCCTTGTATGGCAATCTGGAAGAGGGCGTGCGCAGCAAGACGGCCACGCTGGAATACCGCAACCGCGAGCTGGCGCTGCTGTACGAAAGCGCCGCCTTCCTGCAGCGCCCGCAGCCGCTCGAAGCGCTGTGCGGCGGCTTCATGGAGCGCATCGTGGCCTATTTCGAAGCCGATGGCTCCACCGTGCGCGTGCTCGACGCCGAACGGGGCAACCTGCATATGGTCGTGCATACGGGCCTGTCGGAAGAACTGGTGGCGTCCGAACACTGCCTGAAAGTGGGCGACTGCCTGTGCGGCACGGCCGTGCAGGACAACGTCGTCAAGGTGCACGACCTGCGCCGCATCGACCGCGCGCACGAACTGAAATGCCACCGCGAAGGCTTTGCCACCGTCTCCGTGTTCCAGATCCATGCGCACGAGCAGCACATGGGCTTTTTCAACCTGCATTTCCGTCATGCGCGCGTGTTTTCCGAGCGCGAACTGGCCTTGCTGGAAACCGTCGGCCAGCTGCTCGGTATCGCGCTGGAAAACCTGCGCCTGGCCGCGCGCGAGCGCGAGATGGCCGTGTCGGAAGAGCGAAACCTGGTGGCGCAGGGCCTGCACGACAGCATCGCGCAGAGCCTGAACTTCCTGAACCTGCAGGTGCAGATGCTGGACGACTCGGTGCGCAAGCAGCGCTACGACCAGGTGGCCGACATCGTGCCGGCGCTGCAGGCGGGCATCAAGGAAAGCTATGAGGACGTGCGCGAACTGCTGCTGAACTTTCGCAGCCGCCTGATGGAGGATGACCTGATCGGCTCCCTGCGCGCCGCGCTCGACAAGTTCCGCCGCCAGACCGGCATCGACGCCGAGCTGCTGGCCGACGTCGATGGTCCGCCGTTCCCGCGCGAGCAGCAATTGCAGTTATTATTCATCGTGCAGGAAGCGCTGTCGAATATCCGCAAGCATGCCCAGGCGAGCCGCGTCGAAGTACGGCTGGCGGACGACCAGGATTTCACGCTGACCGTCAGCGACGACGGCGTGGGTTTCGATGCCGCCGCCGTGCTCGAAAAAGGCGAAAGCCACGTCGGCCTGCATATCATGCGCGAACGGGCGCAGCGCATCGACGCCACGTTTGACGTGCATGCCGCGCCGGGACGCGGCACCACCATCGAACTCCATCTGCCGCGCGAACAGCGCAGGGCAGCATAAGCCAGACCAGCATCACGCAAAGGATCATCATGGATACTCCCGACAAACCGATTACCGTCATGCTGGTCGACGACCACGCGCTGTTTCGCAGCGGCATCCGTTCGCTGCTGCAGCGCCACGAGGAATTTGCCGTGGTGGGCGAGGCGGCCGACGGCGTCGAAGGCATCAAGCTGGCGATCCGCCTGCAGCCCGACGTGGTGCTGCTGGACCTGAACATGGCCGGCATGTCGGGCGTGGAAGCGCTGCAGCTGATGCAGCACGACTGTCCCGACACGGCCATCGTCATGCTGACGGTTTCCGAAGACGCCGACGACCTGGCCACCGCCCTGCGCGCCGGCGCCTGCGGTTATCTGATCAAGAATATCGACGCCGACTACCTGGTGCGCGCGATCCGCCGCGCGGCCGCCGGCGAAGTGGTGATCGCCGAGGCGATGACGGGCAAGCTGGTGGCCCAGCTGCAGGCCGGCACGCGGCGCGAAGAGCCGGCATCGGAACTGGACAAGCTGACCCCGCGCGAAAGGGAAATAATCGACTGCCTGTCGCGCGGCGAAAGCAACAAGGGCATCGCCCGCACCCTGGATCTGGCCGAAAGCACCGTCAAGATCCACGTGCAGAACGTGCTGAAGAAGCTCAATCTGAACAGCCGGGTGCAGGCGGCGGTGTATGCGGTGGAGCATCGGCAGGCAAAGTGACGGGACGCAGACGCGCGCTGGCGGTAAAACTGGATCGTTACCATAAGTAAAAAAAGCGAGGTAAATTCACCCAAGAAAATATACTTATGACATGATGGCGATTGTTCATTTCCGGAGGCCTGCATGCGCTTGTTTATTGACCAGACCGGGGGCAGCAAGGTTTTCCTGTCGTTTGTCGAATCGCTGTCGAGAGTCACGGAATTTGCCATCCATATCGAACCTTCCCCGGGCAAGTTGGCTGCGCGGCATGCCATCGTCAACTGCGATGCGTGGCTGTTGTTTACCGATGCGTCGTGCGATGCCACGCTTGCTGCAGTTAACAGCAGGCCATGCGCGTCGCGCAATCTGCCTCTTTTCATAATTGACTGTCAGTTTCAGCGGGCAGACCGCGAGCGCTACCTGGCTGCCGGCGTGATCGAGCATGTCGACTACCACGCGCTCGATATCACCAGTTTCACCATGATGATCGGCGCCGCCGTCAGGGCGCATCGGTCTGCCGGTTCTGCGCAGGCGGAGGCGCTGGAATTCGATCTGCTCTGCAATACGCTCAATGTGGGCAGCTGGGAGTGGAACCTGCGCACGAACGGCTTCGCCTGGTCGCCGCGCGAATACGAGCTGTTCGGTATCGATGCTTCGCTGGACCGGATCGTGTATGACAGCTGGCGCGACGCCATCCATCCTGGCGACCGCGACCGGGTCGAGGCCGAGCTTGCGCGCGCAATTGTCGGGCAGGCCGACTACCATTCCGTGTTCCGCGTGCAGCGGCATGTTGCCGGCCAGGTCCCCACCTTGCACTGGATAGAGGGCGTGGGACGCGTGCAGCGTGACGAACATGGCGCGGCACTGCAGATGCATGGACTGAACTGGGATGTCACGGCCAAGCACAAGGCGCTGGCCGACCTCGAGGCCAGCCGCAACTGCAGCAACTGCCTGTCGCATCACTCGAAAAATCCCTTTCAAGCCTACTTCGAGCAGTCTGCGGACTGCCTGTTTCATATCGTTGAAACGGCCGATGGCCGCTTGCAATACACGGCCATGAATCCATCGGGCCTGCAGCATGCCGGCGTGCCGATCGATCAGATACTGGGGCGCACGCCATCCGACGTGCTGGGCAACGAGGTGGGCGGCGCCATCGAGGCGGGCATGCGCATGGCCATACGGAGCGGCAAGCCGTTTGTCTACAAGCCGACCTTCGACATGGGCGAGGGCAGCGTGGTCTACGATGCGGTCTATATTCCGATAAAAAACGAGAGCGCCGAGATTGTCGGCGTGCTGGGCTGCGCCCGGGACATCACCGCTGGCCGGCAAATGGAAGAAACCTTGCTGCAGGCGCAGAAAATGGAAGCGCTGGGACAGCTGACCAGCGGCACGGCGCATGACTTCAACAACATACTGCAAAGTATCAGCAGCGCGCTCGATATCGCCGAGTACATGAAAACACCGGAGCGGCGCGAGAATGCGCTGGTGTTGTGCCGCAATGCCGTCAAATGCGGCAAGGCGCTCACGTCGGGCCTGCTCGCATTTTCGCGGCGCGAAGAGATGGCGGTGGGGCCGGCCGATCTCAATGCGCTGGTCAACGCCATGGCTGACATGATCCGCCTGACACTGGGTGGCCGTATCGAACTGCATGTCGAGGCGGACCCGCTGCTGTGGCCCGCGCTGATCAGCGAGCAGCAAATCGAGCTGGCGATCATCAATCTGGCGGTGAATGCCAGGGATGCGATGCCCGAGGGCGGCCGTCTGACCATTGCGACTCGCAATGTCCACACCGCCGAGGTGATCGGCAGCCTCGCGCCCGGAGAGTATGTCTGCCTGAGCGTGGCCGATACGGGCACGGGCATGTCGGCCGATGTGCTGAGCAAGGCAATGACGCCGTTCTACACTACCAAGCCTGCCGGCAAGGGGACCGGGCTGGGCCTGAGCATGGTGCGTTCGACCGCGGCCGGCCTGGGAGGCGAGCTGCATATCGCCAGTGTCGCGGGACAAGGGACTGCGGTGGCGATATACCTGCGCCGGGTGCAAGCCATGTCGGACAGCGAGCTCGGATTGGTCAGGTCGTAGCGCCGCGGCACCCGCGGCGCCCCCTGCACCATGGCGCCGGCGCTGCGGATGGTCAGAATTGCTCCCACTCGCCCGCGGCCACCGCCACCTTGCGTGTTTTGGCCTGCGACAACGGCGCGATATTGCTGGTTCGAACGCGTGGCGGCAGGGCTGGCCTGGCAATCGTCCTGGCGGCGACCGCCACGCCGCGCACTTCGCTCAGGGCTGGCCGCGCACAGTGCCCGCCATCGCGTACCTGGAACACGCTGACGGTACGCACCAGGTTGCCTGCCTGGTCCCGCAGCGATTCGGCCGCTGCCGCCGCCTGTTCCACCAGCGAGGCATTTTGCTGCGTGACGTTGTCCATCTCGCCGATCGCCTGATTGATCTGTTCTATCCCGGCAGACTGCTCCTGGCTGGCGCTGACGATTTCGGCAATGACATCGGTGACGCGCTTCACGCTGTCGACCACCTCGTGCATGGTGGCGCCCGCATCGCTGGCCAGCCTGGTACCCAGATCGACCCGTTCCACCGAATCGGAGATCAGCACCTTGATTTCCTTGGCGGCGCTGGCGCTGCGGTGCGCGAGATTGCGCACCTCGGAGGCGACCACGGCAAAGCCGCGTCCCTGTTCGCCGGCCCGTGCCGCTTCGACCGCCGCGTTCAGGGCCAGGATATTGGTCTGGAAAGCGATGCCATCGATGACGCTGATGATGTCGACGATCTTGCGCGATGCTTCGCTGATCGATTCCATCGTGCCGACCACCTGCGACACCACCGCGCCGCCCCTGGTGGCGATATCGGCTGCAGTCACTGCCAGCATATTGGCCTGGCGTGCGTTGTCGGCATTCTGCCTGACGGTCGACGTCAGTTCCTCCATTGACGAGGCGGTCTCTTCCAGTGAGCTGGCCTGCTGCTCGGTCCTGCTCGACAGGTCGCTGTTGCCAGCGGAAATTTCCGCTGCGGCCGTCGATACCGTTTCCGAGTCCTGGCGGACGGAAGAGACGACCTCGGCCAGCGAGATTTGCATGCGCTGCACTGCGGCCAGCACGCTGGCCGTATCGCCTGGCCTGAGCTGCAGTTCGCCTGTCAGGTCGCCGCTGGCCACCCTGGTGACAGCGGCGCACAACAGCAGCGGTTCGGCGCCCAGCGCCTTGAGCAGCCTGGTCGAAATCAGGATGCCGGCCGCAATCGCCAGTGCGGTGGCGATCACGCTGAGAAGAACCAGCCTGTTTCTGGCAGCCTTGAAATGGTCTTCCGCGTCCCTGATCAGCTGCGACGAACGCTGCGTCGCCAACTGGGCGTATTCATTCGACGCCGATACCAGCGCCGCCAGCAGGGGCCGGCACTCGTCATTCATCTTGAGGATGGCTTCTTCCTTTTTGCCGCGCAAGGCCAGGTCCACGATCGCCATGGCCACGGGCGAGTAGCGGTGCTCGATGCCGGCAATCGTGTCGATCATGCGCCGTTCCTCTTCCGAGGTGGAGGCAGCGCCGGCCAGCTGCCTGAGCTTCTGCAAATCCGACACCACGTCCTGCTGCGCCTGCAGGACGATCTTTTTTTCCGCGTCGCGGTCAGTTGCAGCGCTGACGAGTACCAGATTGCGTGCCGCCACGGCCCGCATGCCGACCGCATCGCGCACGGAATGGGCTGCCTCGGAGCGTGCGCGCACGCCGCTGAGGTAGCTTTCAAACCCCTCGGCCTGGCTGGAAATGCTGATGATTGCCATGATGGCGATCCCGACCAGCAGTGTGGCCATGGCGCCAAATGCCAGTGCAAGCTGTGTGCGTACGGATAAGTTTTTCATGAGATGCCCCTGTCTATTATTTTTCGTAAGTAAGCCTGTGTCGGCTTGATGCTGCCCGCCGGATAGGACGGATGACTTTGCGGTCAACAGGGCGAGGTCGCGGGCCTGTCTGGTAACACAAGATGGCTTCGGGACAGAAGTGCAACTGTCTGGACGGATGCCGGTGCGCAAAGCCTTGCACATGCGAATAACGCACGTCGGGCACGGGGACGGGTGCTCGTGGCAACGGAATAAATTATTTGGTTATTTCGTTGTATTCATTTAATTCGTTATATTCAGTTTCTCACACAATGTCACAGGATGCAATATGTCCGGTAATTTAAATCGCTGTATTCCTTTGCCACAACGCAGCAAACATGGCGCGACACTTTTCATGACGAAGGCAAGGCGCTTGACGCCATGTGACATGTGTCGCACAATCGATTTGTGACAGTTGTCACAGGACACGGCATCGATCAGGATGCATGGCCCGGATATCCGGGCCAGTTATCAAGGAAGCCAAAAAAAATGTTGAAATCAGTGATGTTGAGCGTCGCCCTCTGCGCCTTGGGCAGCGTTTCCCAGGCCGGGACGGCCGGCGCGCCCGCGTATGTTCTCGACCATACCGAGGTACGCGATATCCATGCCACGGCCTTGAACCGCGACTACCAGGTGTATGTCGCCTTGCCCGATTCGTACGGAGACGGCAGGAAGCGCTATCCGGTGCTGTTCGTGGTGGATGCCAACTACGCGTTTCCCGTCGTGCGCAATATTGCGCAGCGCCTGGCCAGGCATGCGGGCATGGAGGAGGTGGTGGTGGTCGGGCTGTCGTATGCGAAGGGCGACGACGGTGTGTTCAGCCGGCGCCGCGATTACACGCCGACGGTTCCGCGCAACAATAGCTATCGCTCGGATATGCCTGGGCGCAAGCCGATGTTTGGCGAAGCGGCGGCTTACGGGAAGTTCCTGTCCGCCGAAGTGCTGCCGATGATTGCCAGCGCGTATCGCGTCAATATGGAGCGCAAGGTCTTTGTCGGCCACTCCTACGGCAGCCTGCTTGGCCTGCAATTGCTGCTCAGCGAGCCGCGCACCTTCGATCATTACATCCTCGGCAGCCCGTCGCTGTGGTACGACGCCGGCATCATGTTCGACCGGGAACGCGCGTATGCGAAGTCGCACAGGGCTTTGCCGGCCTCGGTATTTTTCGGCATTGGCGCACTCGAACGGCTGGCGCCAGGGAAGAAGCGCTCGCGCTCGGAGGAGGATGCCGACATGGTCGAAGATTTGCGCGAATTCGACGCCAGCCTGAAATCGCGCCAGTTTGCCGGTCTCAAAACCCGCCTGCGCGTGTTTGCCGATGAAGACCATGCCAGCGTGTTTCCGCTGGTATTGACGCACGGATTGCGCGCGTATCTGGTATCGTCGAAATGAAAAACGATAACCGGTCGCGCCAACAATATTGTCGGATGACGCGGCGTGCCGCCGCTAATCCGACCTGCCCTTGACAAGGAAAGACATATCCATGAGCGTTTCAACAGCATTTTCCAGTTTTATGCAGGAAGCACCAAAGCATGCGGAGGCGTGGATGCAATTGGCCACATCGCTCGATGCCGCCAGCGCGCTCGATAAAAAGACGCAAGAGCTGGCGTATATCGCCGTGCTGGCCGCCACCGGCAACACGTCGGGTATTCCATTCCATGTACTGTCAGCCAAGGCACATGGTGCATCGAGGCAGGAAGTGGTCAGTGCGGTGCTGATAGGCTTGCCTGCAGCGGGGGCGGTGGTGATTGGTGCCGTGCCTGTTGCTGTCGAGGCTTATGATGGACACAGCGAATAAAGAGTGGCACGGGCGGCATCGCATGCCTCCGCGAAGTCCTTTGACCAGAGAGAAGTCCATGAAATTATTGAACGCGTCGGTGCAGCCCGGTGACCTGTTTTATATACCCGCCATCGATCAAACAGGTGACTATGGTTTCGTTATCGCGCGCTATATCGAGCTGATCGCGCCTAACCTGGGACACCTGATCGAAGTGTTTTCGGCATTTCACACCACGCCGCCCGCATGCATCGAGGATGTCGACACCTCATCACGCCTGTTCCGGCCCGTGATGTGTTCGTTGGCGTTTCAGCTCATTCCCAGATGGAAGATATTGTTCAGCGATCCGTCCTACGACAAATCCCGCTCCGGTTATCAGGATATCGCCATCGCTTTTGAGCGCGAGCTGTGGAAGGGCGGAATCTGCCTGCCGCTGGAAGACAAGGATTATCCCGCATATGAAGACGCCACGTGCTGGCGCATGCATCACCTAATTTTCCGGGTCAATGCGCATCTGGCCGGCCTGCTGGGGCCGAACGATGCTTATGACTATCACAGCCTGCCGGCAGACCAGCGCGTGGACAGCCCGGAAGCGCAAGCCAGGGTGATCGATGTGGCGGCAACGATCGATCGGCTGTCCAGGTCGTGGCAGATATCCAGGAAGGCCAAGGCGTAACCGAGCGAAGGCTTCAAGCCAGCCGCTTTTGCATGAACACGCTGAGCGGATCGTCGCGGTAGTCGCCAAACGGCCCGCAGCGCGCATATCCCTGGCGTTCATACAGTGCACTCGCCTCGGGCTGCGATGGCCCCGTCTCCAGCGTCATCAGCGGACATCCTGCCTCGCGCGCCGCCTGTTCCAGCAGCGCCATCAATCTCAGTGCCGCGCCCCGGCCACGCGCCTCGGGCTTTACATACATGCGCTTGACCTCGCCATAACCCGGGTTCAGCACCACGGCGGCGCAGCCGACGATGGCCTGGTCCGCATCGCGCGCCACGGCGAATTTGACATGCGGCTGCAGCAGCGACGCCAGGTCGAGCGCATACACGGCTTCGGGTGGATACAGCGTCAGCTGGTAGGCATCGAGGTCGGCGATCAGGGCGATGATCTCGGGCTGGTTGGGGGATTCGAAGGCGATGTGGAGCATGGTGTGGTGGCGAGCAATTGGAGGCACGATTATAGACGGCAGGCCGGGCAGGCCGGGCAGGTCGGATTAGCGGGGCCGCCGAGGCGCTTGCGCGTAACCCGACACCACCACCGGCCTGCGTCAACAATGTTGTCGGATTACGCTGGCCTTGCGGCCAGCTAATCCGACCTACGCAAGATACGCATTTTGGCAGATGACAGCGGCGCATATTTAAAGTAGCATATAAAATATATCTTTTAATGCGAGTCCAAGATGTCCATCACCCCGATCAGCGAACCTTCACGTCCCGCGCCCACCAGCAGCGTACTGCCATGGCAGCCCGGCCATGCCGTGTGGCAGCTGGGGTTTCGCCCGTTCTATCTGCTGTCGGCGCTGTTTGCGGCCGTCAGCATTCCCATGTGGCTGGCCAGTTATTTTGGGCTGGCAAAAGGCATCTGGCAGGTGGGCCTGGGCTGGCATATGCATGAAATGGTGTTCGGCTTTGCCGTCGCCGTGGTGGTCGGCTTCCTGTTTACCGCCGGACGCGCCTGGACTGGTCTGGCCACGCCGCGCGGCGGTCATCTGATTGCGCTGGCGGCCCTGTGGCTGGCGGGCAGGGTGGCCATGCTGGCCGCGCCTGCGGCGGTGGCGGCCGTGATCGACCTGCTGTTCCTGCCGCTGTGCGCCTGGCCGCTGTACCAGGTGCTGCGGCGCTCGGGCAACCATCGCAATCTGTTCCTGGTCGGCTTGCTGGCCTTGCTGACGCTGGCCAACGGCCTGTATCACGCGGCGCATCTGGGCTCTCTGGCGCTGGCGCTGGCCACGCCGGTGCAGGCGGCTATTTTTGTGATCGTGCTGATCGAATCGGTGATCGGCGCGCGCGTGATTCCCATGTTTACGCGCAACGGCGCGCTCGGCAGCACGCCGGTGGCCAGTCCGAAGCGGGCGCTGGTGGCGGTGGGCCTGATGGCGGGCGCCGGCACCGGCTGGATCGCGGGCGCGCCGGCGGCGGTCACGGCGCCCCTGTGCCTGGCTGCCGCCGGCATGTCGCTGGCCAACCTTGTCGCCTGGCAGCCGCAGCGCACGCTGCGCGTGCCGCTGCTGTGGATACTGCACCTGTCGTATGCGTGGATCTCCATCGGTTTTGCGCTGCTGGCCGCTGCCAGCCTGCAATGGCTGCCGGCCAGCGCCGCGTTTCATGCGCTGACGGTGGGCTCGATGGCGGGCCTGATCATCGGCATGATGACGCGCACCACGCTCGGCCATACGGGCCGGCCACTGAAAGCGGGGAGGGCGGAAGCGGCCATGTACTGGCTGGTGCAGCTGGGCGCCGTGGCGCGGCTGCTGGCGGCGATCGGCCCCGCGCCGCTGGCGCTGCCCATGCTGCTGGCGGCGGGCGCCTGCTGGTCGCTGGCCTTTCTGTGGTATGCATGGACCTATGCACCGTATCTGTGGCGGCCTCGCGTGGATGGCCGAGAGGGCTGATCGCGCAACGCCGGCGCCAGCCGGGACGGCGGCTTGCCCAGCCGCTTATGCAGTCGAGGAGACATCGCGAAACTGGGCCTTGATCGCCAGTAGCTGCGGCATCAGTCCGATGAACATTTCCGTCAGCCACGGATCGAAATGCGTACCCGCGCCGGCCTTCAGGTGGGCGACGATGTCTTCCACCGGCCAGCTGGGCTTGTACGGACGCGCCATGCTGAGCGCGTCGAACACGTCGGCCAGTGCGACGATGCGCGCGGACTGCGGGATTGCCGCACCGCGCAGGCCGTCCGGATAGCCGCTGCCATCCCATTTCTCATGGTGGCGCAAGCATACCTCGGCTGCCAGCTGGAACACCGGTGCTTCGCTGCGGCTCAGGATGTCGTGGCCGATTCCGGGATGCGTGCGCATGATGGTCCATTCGGCCTCGTCGAGCGGCCCCGGCTTGCGCAGGATGGCCTGCGGCACGCCGAGCTTGCCCGTGTCGTGCATGGCGGCGGCCAGCTTGAGCTGCGCGCAGCGCTCCGCATCCCAGCCCGCGGCGCGCGCCAGTTCGGCAGAATAGGCCGCCATGCGCCAGATATGCGCGCCCGTATCGGTATCGTTGTAATGGCCGGCGTGGCCCAGCATCTGGATTGCGTCGCGGTAGCTGCGTTCGAGTACCGTGGCGCGCACCAGCGACAGATGCGCCGCCACGCGCGCGCGCACGATCGGCGGCGACACGGGCTTGACGATGTAGTCGACGGCACCCGCTTCAAAACCGGCAAATTCCTGCTCGGTGCCGCCATACACGGTGATGAAGATGACCTGCATCGCGTGCGTGGGGTCGGCCTGGCGCAATTGCGGGCACAGCAGGTAGCCATCGATATCGGGCAAGCCCACATCGAGCAGCACCAGGGCGGGCCGGTGCTTGACTACTGCCGCCAGCGCTTCCTGGCCATTGCAGGCATAGACCAGCCGGTAGCTGTCCGATAAAATCGAGCGTAACAGGCTGAGGTTGGTCGGCTCGTCATCTACCACGAGTATGGTCTGCAATGTCATCCTGATACTCCTGAGGTCAAGTCATTGGCCAGCTTGCGCGTGGCCCGTTCGGCACCGCGAAAATCGAAGACCGACAAATGCCCGCGTATCGGATCCAGGGCGGCGTCGGGAACAACTTGTTCCAGTTCCAGCAGCAGCAGCTCCGCCGGCGCGGGATCATCGCTGTCGAGCGCCAGCAGCAGCCGCTCCAGCAGCGCCGCTGCCGGCAGCAGCAGGCCGTCCGGGCCACGCTCGCCGTGGGAGGGCAGCATGGCGGGCATGGCGTCAAGCGCATCGATTGCCAGCGCCAGTTCCAGATCCAAGCGCTGCAGGGCATCGGCGATATCCGCGCCGGTACGCAGCAGATGCTCGACGTGCTTGGCCGCATGGTGCGTGGCGGTCAGCGCCAGGCTGCCGGCCACGCCGCACAGTTTGTGCGCAAAGGCGGCGGCATCGGCCTGTGCGCCAGCGGCCAGCATTGTCCGCAGTTCGGCTGCGGCCCCGCGGTAGACGCCGGCGAAACGCGACAGGTGAAGCCGATACGGGGTTTCATCGAGCCACAAAGCCAGGCCTTGCGCGAAATCGAGCACCGGCGCCTGCGACCCAGGCGCTGCCGGCGCATGCAATGGCGATATGGCGCGGCCCCGCATGCGCTGGCTCTGCACGTGCGCGAGCAGGGCGATGGTCTGCGGCACGTTGAAGGGCTTGCCGATGAAGTGGTTGACGCCGGCCTCCAGCGCGGCGGCCTGCTGTGACTGAAATGCGCCAGCCGTCAGCGCCACCACCGGCAGGTGGGCCAGTTGCGGCTGTTTGCGCAGTTCGCGGGTCGCCTGCAAGCCATCCATCACGGGCATTTGCACATCCATCAATACGATGTCCACCTCCTCCGGATGCGCCATCAGCCAGTTCAGGGCCTGGCGGCCATCGCACGCGCACGTCGGCAGCGCCCCCTGGTCGAGCAGGATGCGGCAGACAACATCGCGATTGACGTCGCTGTCGTCCACCACCAGCACGCGCAGGCCATCGAGCATGCGGCGCGGCGGCGGCTCGTGCCCGCCGGTGCCGGCCACCGGTGGCCCGGGGTACTCGTAGGCTGGCGCCTCCGGCGGCGTCTCGTCGATCAGGCGCAGCGGAATGGCGAAGCCGAATTCACTGCCGTTGCCGACGCTGCTTTCCAGGCTCAGGGTGCCGTTCATCAGCTGCACCAGCTGGCGGCAGATGGCCAGGCCAAGGCCGGTGCCGCCGAAGTGCCGGGTGGTGGAGCTGTCAGCCTGGGTAAACGGCGAAAAGATCGTCTCCTGCACCTCCGGTGCGATGCCGATGCCCGTGTCGCGTACGCTGAAGCGCACGACGGCCTCGTCACCGTTGCGGCTGGCAAGCGTGGTTTTCAGCTCGACGGCGCCCCGGGCCGTGAATTTGAGGGCATTGCTGGTCAGGTTGGTCAATATCTGCTCCAGCCGCAGTGCGTCGCCCAGCACGGTATCGACGCCGTGCGGCAGGGGACCGATCCGCACGTCGATCGGCCGCTCGTGCACGGCCACGCACATGGCGGCGGCGACCTTGCCGATCACGTCCGCCAGGCGGAACGGCGCCTGTTCGATGGACATGTGGCCTGCTTCGATCTTCGAGATGTCCAGGATGTCGTTGACAATGCCCAGCAATGACTGGCCCGAAGCGCGGATGCTGCGCACCATCTGCAGCCCCTGGCCATCCAGACTGCCACGCTCGAGCAGCCAGGCCATGCCCAGGATGGCATTGAGCGGCGAGCGGATTTCGTGACTCATGTTGGCCAGGAACTCGGCCTTGCCGCGGTTGGCGGCCTCGGCCACGTCTCGCGCCAGCAGCATTTCCGCTTCGGCCCGCTTTTGTGCGGAAATGTCCTGCACGAAGATCAGCGTCGCCGGGCCGTCCTTGAGCAGCACGCGGGTGGTGGTCTTGAATACCGGCACATGGCGTCCGTGCTTGGCCAGCGCGACCGCTTCGAAGGACTGCTCGGTGGTGGAGTCGGCGTCGATCAGCGCCTCGTTGGCGGTCAGCGCCGCTTGCGACTCGGCGGCGATCATGGCGCGCCAGGGCAGATCGTTCAGGTCATCCTCGATGGCGTAGCCGTGCAGATGGCGGTAGCGCGCATTCGAATAGATGAAACGTCCGTGGCGCAGCATGGCGATGGCCAGCGGCGCATCCTCGATCAGGGTGCGAAAACGCGTTTCGCTGTCCGCAATGGCCTGCATGGACTGGCGCTCCGCATCCTGCGCCGCCAGCCACACGGCCTGGTGGCTTCGCCGCCGCTGGCTCCAGTACAGCAGGCTGGCGCCGGCGAGGGCCAGCACGGCGAAGCACAGCGCATAGCCGAACGCCATGCGCTGCAAGGGCGCGGTGATGGCCGCCTCTTCGCGGCTCAGGCCGATGATGATGGGATAGTCCATATGCAGGCCCACCGGGGCAATGCTGGCCATGGCCATGGCGCGCGTCTCGCTTGCGGCAGCGCTTGGTATCCGCACGCCCGCCAATACGCCGGCCGGCTGCGCGCTGTCGCGGTAGCGGCGATAAAAGCTGCCCGGCACGTCCAGGCTGGTGCCATTGGGCCCTCCCTTGGCCGGATAGTTCAGGAATTGTTTTCCTTCGCCATGCAGCACCACCGCCCAGACGTCGCTGGCGTACATGGCGGTACGGAATTTTCCCGTGAAATACTCGGGATCGAGAGTGGCCAGCACGACGCCCGCAAATTTTCCCTGACGGTCTGTCACCATGCGTGCCGCTGTAATGACAAGGTCGCTCCTCAAAGAGCGAAATGGCGCCGATATGTACAGTGTCTGCGGGTCGGGGGCGTCGCGCACGGTCTGGAAATAGGCGCGTCGCGAAAAATCCAGGCCTATGAGTTCCGGCGAGCTGGCGTTCAGTGATTTTCCCGCCGCATCGAGCACCAGCATGGTGCGCACGCCGGGCATGGCGTCGACGACCGCGTTCAGGCGCCAGGGCAGCGCCAACTGGCCGGCAGTCTGTGCCGCCGGACTGAGGAAATCGCGGATCACCCCGGCCAGCGCCAGGTTGGTTGCCGCCAGGTCGACTTCGATGTTTTTTGCCAGCAGCGTGGTCATGGTGGCGAGCCGTTCGCGCTCGGCCGCTTCCAGCCGTGCCGTCTCGGCAAGGTGCAGGTAGGCGAGGGTGCCGCCAATTCCCAGCAAGCTGGAGAGCAAAAACAGCCACTCCACCAGTCGTCTGGGCACCGCTTTGCTTGCCGGAAATCTTATCATGGAAGGATGCTATACCTGTTATCAAATAAGAACAATGCTTGTCAGTAACTATCAAGATAATAGTGTTGTCAATTCGATAGTGACTCTGCATCCAGCGTTGTCGTGTCGCGCGGCAAGCGCACGGTAAACACGGCGCCCTGGCCCGGTGCCGATGCCACCGCGAGCTCGCCGCCCATCAGCGCCGCCAGGTGCACGGCCGTCGCCAGGCCCAGGCCGGCGCCTCCATGGGCGCGGCTGGGACTGTCGTCGGCTTGCGAAAACCGGGTGAATATCACCGCTTGCTGGTCTTCTGCGATACCGATGCCGGTGTCCCGCACCATAATCTCCAGCCAGGCTGCGTCGATCCGAAGGTGCAGCGTGATGGCGCCGCTGGCGGTGAAACGCACGGCGTTGTCGAGCATGATGGCAAGCAGCCGCAGCAGGCGTGGACGGTCGCATGCAATACGTTCGGGCACGCCCGGCGCCACGCTCCAGGCGAGCGCCAGGCCTTTTTCGGCAGCCCGCGCGCGAAATGGCGCCACGGCCTGCTCCAGCAGTTCGTTCACCGTTTCCGGCGCGGTGTCCAGCCTGGGTGTTCCTGCTTCCAGTGCATTGAGTTCGAGCACCGCGTCGACGATGGCCAGCAGGCGCCGGCCGCTGGCGTCTATGGCGCTGGCCTGCTCGCGCAGGTCGGGAGGCTGCAGTTTTTCCAGCAGCAGCTCGGAGAACCCCAGGATGCCGACCAGCGGCGTGCGCAGTTCGTGTGACATGTTCGACAGGAAGCGCGATTTAGCCTGGCCGGCTGCAATGGCGCGGGCGCGGCTGTCGATCAGCCGCCCGATCAGCAGCAGCAGGGCGGCCCAGGACAGCAGCACCAGCACGCTCGTGATGGCCGCCATCAGTACGGCCTGATTGCGGCGTACCGCATAACCGGCCAGTACCGTGTTCAGGTCCAGCCCGACCAGCATGTAGAGGGGATAATGCGCCAGCTTTTCGAACGCATACAGGCGCACGACGCCGTCAACCGGACTGGGCTGGGTGAAGGCGCCACGGCTTTTGCCGCGCATCAGGGCAAAAACGCGGCTGTCGCCGATATCTTCGCCAAGGGTGTTGAGGTCGCCAACCCGGCGTGCCCGTATTACGCCGTCGCTGCCGACCAGCGCAATGGCGCTGTTGTTGCCCAGGTCAACCTGGTCGTACAGCCGCGTGAAGTAGAAGGGATCCATCGATACCACGACCACGCCCTGGAAGCGGCCATCCGGATGGTTGATGCGGCGCGTCATCTGGATCGACCACTTGCGCGAGACGCGCCCCAGCACTGGCTTGCTGATATACAGCTCGCCACTGTCGCGTTCCATGTGAACCTGGATGTGTTCGCGGTCGGCCAGGTTGGTGGGCTTGAAGGGGCGGCTGGACAGCACGGTGTCGCCATGCTCGTCGACTATGCTGAACAGGTTGTACAAGGGGCCGGGATTGAGCCCGCGCTGCAGGTCCGAGTTGATGTCGAGCGCCTTGCCGAGCACGTTGTAGCGGCCGCGCAGGTAGGTCACCGCCTGGTCGGCCGCTTCGATGGTGCGGATGGCATGTTCGTCGAAGACGCGCGCCATGGCGCGCGTCTCGCGGCCGGCGTCGGCCAGGGCTTGTTGCCGCGCCTGCCGCAGCTGCAGCACCGTCGCCGTCCACAGGGCAGCTAGCACGAAGGCAACCAGGATCGACAGCAGCACGCGCGTGTCGACGCGTTCCCATGCCACGGCCGGCCATCTGCCGCGCGAAATCGGTCTGTTGTGCAAGCATCCTCCGCTGGTTCGCGTGATATCGACCACCGGCCGCACGCCGCGGGCGGTGAAATTAATATTTCATGAATTGATTATAACGAATATATGCGATTTGAACGAATTAAATAATTATTTTTCGGCAGGCGTCGCCAGCCAGCGCTGCACCATGTCGCGCAGCTGCAGCGCAGTAAACGGCTTGGCCAGGTAGTCATCCATGCCGGCGTCGCTGCAGCGACGCCGGTCATCCTCGGTGACGCCGGCGGTCAGTGCGATGACGGGCGTGCGGGCGAGCTTGCCGCGCGCTTCGCGCTGGCGCAACGTGCGGCATGCCTGATAGCCGTCCATCACCGGCATCATGCAATCCATCAGCACGAGCGCATAGGGCCGCGTGGCCAGGGCCAGCAACGCCATTTCGCCGTTCTCTGCCGTATCGATCGGATGGCCGCAGCCTGCCAGCTGCAGCGACACCAGTTGCCGGTTGAGCACGGTATCCTCGACCAGCAGGATGCGTGCATCGGACGTTGCCGCGGCAGCCGGTGCCGCAGTGGCCGGCGCGGGCGGGGCGGACGCTGGGAGCTGCGGCAGCGCCGGTGGCGTGGCCGCGGCGGCGTCCTGGCAGGTCAGTTGCAGGGTAAAGCGCGACCCGCCACCGGGCGTGCTGGTGCAGGTGATGTCGCCGCCGAGCAACTTTGCCAGATGCCGGCAGATGGTCAGCCCCAGTCCGGTCCCGCCGTACGTGCCGCTGATGCTGTCATCGGCCTGGCAAAACGGTTCGAACACGCGGGCCAGTTGATCCGCAGTCATGCCGATGCCCTGGTCGCACACGTCGAAGATGGCGCAGGCCTCTCGCTGCCCGGCGATCTGCGGCGCCAGGCGCAGGCTGAGCGAGACCTGGC